>CAYZAH010000491.1:0-4084 GCA_964475805.1 uncultured Pirellulales bacterium
CATTGTCGGCTGGCTAAGAGGACGCAGAACACTCTAACAACATGATCAGAATATTAGTAGTTTAGGCTTGTTGCGAGGCCCGCATGTGCTCGCGGCAATTTGGGGTCCCTACCTGTTTGCCAGCCCCATCATGGCAGTGGGTAGGGACTCATGTTTTTGGCAGGTCTCACATAATCAGCATCGCATCACCGTAGGAGTAGAATCGGTATCGCTGCTCGACGGCATGGCGGTAGGCGGCCAGGACTTCTTCCAGCCCGGCAAACGCCGCCACGAGAGCGAGCAACGTGGACTTGGGCAGGTGAAAGTTGGTTATCATCGCGTCGGTCATCTTGAACGTGTAGCCCGGCGTTATGAACAAGTTCGTTGTTCCCTCGGCCGGCGAGACTCTTAAGGCGTCCGCGAGCGTCTCGAGGACGCGCGTCGACGTCGTGCCGACGGGGATGACCCGACCTCCATGCTCTCTCGTCTCGTTGATGATCGTGGCGTTTTCTCCATCAAGACTGAATCGCTCCTGATGGATCTCGTGGTCTTCGAGATTTTCCGTTGTGACCGGCTTGAAGGTCCCCGCTCCGACGTGGAGGGTGACGAACGCAAAGCGAACGCCGGCCCGTTTCAATTGTTCGATGAGCGGCTCAGTGAAGTGCAGACCGGCGGTCGGCGCGGCCACTGCACCGGCGGTCCGTGCGTACACCGTTTGATACCTGACGCGGTCCGAAGCCGCTATATCAGCGTCGTCATCTCGCCGGATGTAAGGCGGCAACGGGGGAAAACCTATTATTTCAAGGGTGTCAATCGCACTTCTATCGGTCGTGAGCTTCAGGCGGCACTTGCCCTGGTCGAGTTTTTCGAGCAGGATCGTTTCACAGAAATCGGCTTTCTGTCGGTCCTTGAGAAAGAGCCGATCGCCTGGTTTGAGCTTGCGGGTTCCCTTGAGGTACACCGTCCACGAACCGTCGGTTTGCTCGGTGAGAAACAACCCTTCCAGCCTGGCCCCGGTGCTTCGCCTGGCGAAGAAACGGGCGGGCACCACTTTCGTATCGTTGAGGACAAGGCAATCCCCGGGGGACAAGAAATCACCAACCTTGTCAAATCGACTGTCCAAGATGTCACCGGTTGCACGATTCAAGACGAGCAGCCGGGAGGTGCTCCGAACCGCCGCCGGCTCTTGGGCAATCAATTCAGGCGGCAGGTCATAATGCAGCTTCTCTGTCCTCATGGCGGAACGTTATCAGACAGTTCTCATGGAGACAAAAAGATTTTTTGTGAAATAGTTAGTGAATACACAGGTTTGGATAGGGCCGCGAGTTTTGTACGCAAGCAAGCGGCGTACCGAGACGATAGGGACAGTGTGAATCCAACGTACGTAACCATTTCTTTCAAGGGTAACGAGGATGAGCACGAGGAGTTGTCTTGAGACGGAAGCCGCTTCCATTGCCGGACTGGGCCGCCACGAATTGAAACTACGCATCCGGAACTTTAGGGGCCACTTCAAATTAGATTTCACGGAGGACTATCTCAACAAACTCAGCGTTGACAGGCTAAGACACATCCTCCTGGCCGCCGTGATGAACGCACGATCTCGTAGTAACTGACTTCGTGAGTTCTATAGTCTATCCGCTTCAATACCTTGGACTATGACTCGGTGAATAGCCTAATTTGCCCCAAACGGCCTTTTGCATTCTGTACAAGTCCTGATAGTCGTCATCGCTTACAGGCTGCATCTGGTGCAAAGAACTCGCGTTAAGGCCGGAAACAGCGGCAAGCTTGCCAGTCTCCAACGTTTTCGAGCCCGCGTACTTCCAGTAATCCGCATGGCCGTCCGCAAAAGAAACATTCGTACCGTCACCATGCCGAACAAAGGGCGGGTCCCACCACCGCTCATTGAGGTAATGAGTAGCGTAGCTGTCAGGTGTTATTCGGCCTTCGTCTAAGAATACGATTCTCTGTGCCGGGCCGGGGACGGTAATCTCCATTCTCTTCTTGACCCACAATACCGTTCGACCATTTCTCGCACCCACGTTGCCAGTGTAAGTACCGTCTCTTCGAAGGCCGTTCATCGCATCGGTAATCGTGTACGTCCGATTCTCCCCTCGAACACCCGTCGGACATCGGTAAAGCGTGACATTCTTGCAATAAGGATAGAGCGCACCGGCTCGTATGGCCCTGAGCTGCATTTCCTCGGGCAACTGGTCGCCCGCCATGTAGCCGCTGGCGCAGTCGCCACCGACCCACCACAACTCATGGGAATGGATACCGCTGGTAGGCATAGTGGCCGTTCCGTTTCCGCTGCCGGACGCTTCGCCGTTGACGATCTTATCGTCGTTTTCGGTCGCGTACATGTCCCACGTAAGCTGCAATTGCTTCAAATTGCTGAGGCAAGCCGCCCGCTTGCCTTGCTCCTTGACACGGTTGAGAGCAGGCATCAGGATCGCCAGCAGGATGGCTATGATGGCGATCACCACGAGAAGCTCAATCAGAGTAAAAGCTCTTTGTTTATTCACGGTGCTACTCCTTCCATATTCTCATGACGTTTATCTCTGGAGACTCAATCAAAGCCACATCACTGACATTATCGCAACTTCTGTAAGCTCATGCAAGGCAAATTGTTAGTAATCTTTGAAATGCTGCATCCACGTGGGCCACTGGTCGGGCGAGACCCCGCCGGCGGTGGTCCAGGGACCCGCGGTATTATAGCCCTTGCTCCACTTGAGCGTCCACAACTCCTTGAGGCCGACCTTTCTGACGGACCAGTCTGCGAAAAGACTGTTCACGAATCCGTCGTGGCGGTTGACACAGATCCGGTTCATTTCGTTCGAGTTGGGTGTATCGCCGGGACCGCTGCCGGTTTGCGGAGGCTGGTCATTCTCTTTTGGCCAGGTATCCACCCACCAAGCTCCCAGGAAGACCGGAATGTTGTTCGCTTCTTTCTGGTGCGGCGTTCCCCAATGCCATTCGGCGGGGGTACGGCCCCAGCCGTTTGTCCGGTTGCCGGACTGGCGGGACGCTCTGATATTCAGCATCCAGCCGTTCAGCCCGTAGCTGCCTACGTCGTTACCCGTTTCCCACGCCGTGTAGGACCAATCGCTCTGCGGAATGCCTCCGGCTGGAAGGGGTTTTACCGCCTGCGGGCAAAGCCACAGTTTTGTGCTGAAGCTCTTGGTGTAGGGGCGCATGGTTTCGCGCCAGAATTCGCCGGAACCCATGTTGGTTCGCGTACCATTGAGCTCGCCCGTAAAGAAATTGCCATCGTTTTCATCGCAGTACATAGCGTACATGAGGCCCCACTGGCCCAGGTTTGCCAAGCAAGCTACCGCCCGCGCTTGTTTCCGGACACGCTGCAAGGCGGGCATCAAAATCGCCAATAGCAAGGCGATAATGGCGATAACAACAAGCAATTCTATTAACGTGAATCCTTTGGACTTCTTCATAAGTTCACCTTTCTCACTCCTCTCGTTCCTCTGCTCCTTGAGATGCGCAGAAGCGGCTTTCTGTTCTGCAAATCCATCCGACCTTTGGTTTTTCTCGACAAAACCTCGGAATCCCTCATCCGTTTTGTTCGTAAGCCCTGGATACCTGCTGCCACGCCACCAAGCCGCTCAATAAGGTAATCACTCGGATTGACAGTGCGCGTTTCATCCTTTGCTTCAGGAACTCACCCTCAATTGTGCGTCAATATTCGCCTATTTGATGTAATCCCGGTGCGGCGGGAACAAACCGGATCACCATGTTCACCACAGCCATATCCATAGAAAATTCTACCAGACGCAGAAGGCATTATCAAGACAAATTCGAGGCCTCAGCAGCTTTTTTGACAGAAAAGCGTCATTATGGGTCAAAGATAGAGGGTTGGGAATGGCTTCCAGCAACGGAGAGCATGTCGCGCGTAAGACTCAGAAAAAAGGCTGGAGCCTGTAAGGTCCCCAGCCTTTGTGAGACAGTCTTTCATGTAAAAGTATGTACTGCAAACTTATAAAAGAACCAACTGTCTCACCAAAACCAAGACATATTAGAAGAAAAGGACCACAAATATGATAATATTATACGCTTTTCTACAGCTTTTGCAACATCTTTCGGCATTTTTTCG
>CAYZAH010000492.1:0-4084 GCA_964475805.1 uncultured Pirellulales bacterium
GGGATGCGTTTGACGGTCACCAAGTTCACCGAGCGTGCCCTGTGGCTGTTGGACAAATCGGCCGAGACGGGCTGTGTCGATAAGGGTCTGGCCGAACAAATCCGCAAGGCCACACTGACCAACGAGCCGTCAAACGAGGCGATTGAACAGCAACGTGCCCGTGTGGACGAACTTAGGAACGTGCTCGCAAAGAGCGATTGCCCTGAATGCAAACATCTACTCGGCCTGGCGGATTACCTTGTTCGCAAGTCCGTTTGGGCGATGGGTGGGGACGGCTGGGCCTACGATATCGGATACGGCGGACTCGACCACGTCCTGGCAAGCGGCGCGGACATAAACGTGCTCGTCCTGGACACCGAAGTCTACTCGAATACGGGCGGCCAGATGTCGAAGTCCACACCCAGGGCGGCGGTAGCTAAATTCGCCGCCGCAGGCAAACCCGCACCGAAGAAGGACCTTGGCTTACTGGCGATGACCTATGGCAATATCTATGTCGCCAAGGTGGCGATGGGCGCGAACACCAATCAGACGGTCAAGGCCTTTGTCGAGGCCGAAGCCTATCCGGGACCGTCGTTGGTCATTGCTTACACGCATTGTATCGCCCACGGGTTCAATATGACGCTGGGCCTCGGCGAGCAGAAGAAGGCCGTCGCATGTGGGCACTGGCCGCTGTACCGGTTTGATCCCCGGCTCACGGACCAGGGCAAGAACCCGCTGCAGCTTGACTCGAAAGCTCCCACGGGCGATTTCGAGGAATACGCCTACGGAGAGAATCGTTACCGCGTGCTGAAGCAATCGAAGCCGGAGGCTGCGGCCGAGTTGATGAAGCTCGCGAAGAAGGATACGGCACAGAGATATGCGCTGATGGAACAACTCGCCAGTCTGAAATGCGACCAATAGTCAGCAATAGGAGGTTGGAGAAGATGAGCACTCGATTGTGGGAAACGCTTGGTGTGGTTCTTGCGGCAGTTTTGCTTTTTGCCGGGTGTGAGCAGAGTCAGAAAATGAGCGATGAGGGCATGGCCGCTGGAATGGCGCCGGAGACGGTGACCGTCCCACCAGGTTTCAAGATCGACGTGTTTGACGCGGCGGGAGGGCTGGACGCCTGGAAGCAGACCCGAAAGCTGCAATTCAACGGCGTCGTCACTCTTTATGAGCCGGACGGGAGTTTCTATCTGACTGAGCAGCATTACGACGTCCGCCCGTGGTTGGGCGCGATCGATATTTCAGGTCGCGAGCCGGGAGGTAAATATGCTTGGCGGCTCGCGGGCGGGCAATTCAGCATGCTCGAAGGAGCCGTCGTCGGTGCGGAGCTTCCTTTGGACTTGGAGCGATCGTGTTTTGCGCAGGCCATTCTGGCGATCACCACGGTGCCGGTTCGCTTGCTCGATACCTCAGCACAATTTGACCGGGAGGAGACCGCTGTCAGGCTACAGGGACGATGGTACTTCCCGATCAACAAGACCGGCGGGCGAGGCGGCGCAGAGGTCTTTTACCAGGGTAGAGACAATTCCCTGGTCGATATGATTCGTGTGAACTGTGGCGGCTCGGCAGGATCGGTCGTGGTGCGAGGCTATGACTATCAGCAGGTTGAGAGTGGAGGGCCTCTCGTGCCCAGAAAGATAGAGATATTCGCAACCGGCGCCGAAGGCAGTTTGCAGAAACGACTCGTCCAAATCGATTGTTATGGAATATCGCAGGTAAAGTGAAGTTGCGAAGAACACGCTCTTAGGCTGCTCTCGGACGTGTGTGTTGATGGACGGGACACGTGTGATGTTCCGTTCAGAAAGTCTGCTTCCATTTCGTAGATTTCCTTTCATATTCCCGCAATCACAATTTTTTGTCCCGGTCGCTGGAATTCTATTCTGACGTCCTTGTCTTTGCTTATCCTAACAAGCCCATAGTTATCGGTCGGTCATGGAAGGGTGAGACTAAATCTCCCGCTGGTTCTCGGAAAAGGTTAAGCGGTTCTCATATCCGGACGATAAATCCCACCGAGTGAAACGTGTTCTTTTCACACGGCAAGGATAATGACTACGATGGACGTCAGGGATTTGAGGAAGTTAGCGGCCGGGAGGAAAATGACGGCTGAACGGATCAGCCGGGGTCGTGTTCTGCACTCCTTTGTCACTATACTCCTTGTTTTTCTCTCGGGTTGTGGCAACAAATTCTTCGACCCGGCTCAGGTCGGCCGTTTTCGGCCGGTCCCCGCCGTCAACGTCATCTTGGATTCGCTCGGTATCGCGGAGGAAACGCCTCCCGCATGGGAAGGGGCGGAAGAGCCTTTGCCGGTAGATATTGTATCACGCGGCGCGGACTATACACTCAGGGCCGGAGACGTCGTAACGATTGACATCTATGAGCTGCTTCGAGAAGGCACTCATTACGTCAACAACTACGTCGTGACGGAGACCGGTAAGATCTCCATACCGGATGTCGGCGTTGTTCAGGCGGCGGGCCTGACCGAAGCACAGCTCGAAGATCAGATCAAAAAGATATTGTCTCCGAACATTCTGAAGAAGCCCTCCGTCACCGTGACTCTACTTGCTTCGCAGCAGCGTGCTTTTTCCGTTTTGGGCGACGGGGTTCAATTCCCCGGCCGATACTCTATCCCACGATACGATTTCAGATTGACCGATGCACTCGCCACGGCGGGCGGGTCGAGTCAATTCAACGCGAGCACGATCTACGTCTCGCGTTTTATCCGTGAGGGTGAGCTTGCTCCGGAACTCATCAACCCGGGTTACGGTGAGCTGAAGTTAGGGGTCGTTGAGCCGGACAATAGCCATCGTCCGCTTCAGTCGAACCGGGCCGCGGCTCCGCAGGCGGGACGCCAATGGCCTCGCAGCAACGTTGTTGTCGCTTCGTCTGAGATGATCGGGAACGGGGAGCCGGAGCCGTCACCATACCGTTTCCAGCGATACGGGAATCCGCGTTCTAACCAACTATATGCCAACAATAGCGGCAGAACTCTGAATCGAGGGGCGCCGTCCCAGCCAACACAGGAGCCGCCCAGTGTCGATCAGATACTCCAGAATCTTGAGCAATCAAGCCGCAGAGGAGGGACAGGCACACCATCACAGCCGAGCCAGACGCCGCCGCCTGCTGCCCCCACTCAACCGCAACGAACGACCGCGCCGTTGAGTCCTCAAACGAGCAGCGAAGGCGAAATGGAATGGGTTTTCCAAAACGGCAAATGGGTGCAAGTACAGGTACGCCCGCAAGAGCCGGCGGCCCAGCAGCCGGAGAGACGGACGGAATGGGTCTTTCAAAATGGAAGGTGGGTCCCGATTCAGGTCGGACCGGCTGGACCGACGCCACAAGTTCCGACTCCGCAGCAACCTCAGCCGACGGTCCCGCAGACCGCGCAGTATGAGGAAACTCACCGAGGACGTCTCATCAAGATTCCGGCGGATAAGCTGATGGCCGGTGATCCGAGATTCAACATCGTCATACGGGCCGGAGATTCTATTTTCGTTCCCGTTGACATCATAGGTGAGTTCTACATTACGGGCAACGTCAATCGCGTTGGGACGATTCCTCTGACAGGTCGGCCGATGACGCTCAAGCAGGCCATCGCCGCCGCCGGTGGGTTGGGACCGCTGGCCTGGCCCAAGCGATGCGAGATCGTTAGAAGGATCGACAGGAAGAAAGAAGAGATCGTCATGGTCGATCTGGACAAGATTTACAGCGGCGAGCAGCCTGACTTCTTTATCAAACCCAACGATTTGATCAATGTCGGCACGGACGCAACCAGCAGATGGCGGGCAGTGTTGAGGAATGCTTTCCGGGCCACCTATGGGTTTGGTTTCGTGTACGACCGCAATTTTGCAGATGTTGATTTCGTGGGCGGGGCGCCGATCACCAGACAGGTGTTGGACTGGTTCTGACCTTTTGAAAACCTCCGTATGGATAACCAAAGACATTCCGTCACGGAGCCATGTCATACACATCGGTGGCGAAAGCTCCAGCCGCACCGTTATGTGAAGATCCTCGTCGTAGGCGGACTGATCTGCTATTTGTTTCGTATCGAAATCAGCCAAATTGTCGGCCGGTGGCTGACCGATGCGAACTGGTCGCACGG
>CAYZAH010000493.1:0-4081 GCA_964475805.1 uncultured Pirellulales bacterium
CCGTTTCATTCCCCCGACGGCGACGGCCCCGCGCGGTACGTCCTTCCCGCATTCCACCTGGTCGGGATCGAGACCTTCAACGACAATGGCGCCGCTTTCGGAACCGCCGACGAGGATAGGTGGACGTTGCCCGGAAAGGGTCACGTTCTTCATCACGGCCTCGAACACGTCGTCGAGCGTAATCGGACGTCCTTTCGATGCGATGGAAATATTTTCCAGAGCCAGCTCTTTGACCCGGTGGGCGATCGCGCCGTTTTCCACGTTTTCGAACGTCGCGTTCTTGACGTTGATGTTCTCCAGCCACTTTTCGGGCAAACCGATCATTTCGATAGCGGTACGGGCGCCGTCAACTCGAATATTGTTGATGTAAACGTTGCGGAACAAGGGCGACTTACCGGTCGCATTGCGCTCGTAGTACGAGTTGAAGTTGATGGCCTGAGCATCGATGTTCTTCATCTCGACCTTCTCGATGTAGATGTTCTCGATAACGTTGCCCCGGCCACGTGTGGTTTTGAAGCGGATGCCGCGGTCGCAACCGTCGAAGTAGGCGTCGTGCACGTAGATGTTGCGAATGCCGCCGGAGGTCTCACTTCCGAAAACGATCCCCCCGCTGCCGGTCCGGACGTCGCGAGCGGTGAAATTGCGCACCACGATGTTCTCGCTGGGAATTCCGATCTTCAGCCCGTCCTCGTTGAGGCCGGACTTAATGACCACGGCGTCGTCCCCGGTTTCCAGGTGGTTGTATTCAATCAGGACGTTCTTGCAGGAATCGGGCACGATCCCATCGCCGTTGGGTGAGTCGAGACTATGGACGGTAATCCCGCGAACGATGATATTCTCGCTGTAGACCGGGTGAACGTTCCACATGGGGGATTCGGTAAGCGTGATCCCTTCGATGAGAATATTCTTGGCCTTCCACGGCACGATAAACGTCGGGCGCATTCCTTCCCGCCCGGCGCCTTTGCCGTATTGGCGTTCTTTGAGCGGCACCTTGGACGCTTCGATCCGATTACCCCGATTATTGCTCCTGGCCCAGCGCCACCACCAGCGGCCGTGACCGTGAAGCGTGCCCCGGCCCGTGATGGCGATGTTCTCGACGTGGGGCGCATAGATCAGGGGCGAGTAGTTGTAGGCCTCCACGCCTTCACAGCGCACGTGGACCACGGGCAGGTAATCGGCCGGGTCGTTGCTGAAATGAACAACGGCGCCTTCAGCGAGGTGCAAATTCACGTTACTTAGAAGATGAATGGCGCCGGTCAGCCAATCGCCCCGGGGGATGAGCACCTTCCCGCCGCCGCTCTGGTGGCAGGCGATGATGGCTTTACGGATCGCTTCGGTGCTTTTGCGTTTTTCGCTGTCCTCCCACTTGCATTGAACGGCTCCGTAGTCGCGGATATCGAAGGTCCGGTCGGGAAACGTTGGCCGTTTGAGTTGAGGCATCTCGAACGGCGCCTCGATCGGCGCGATCGCAACGGGCACATCGGGATTTGCCTTCTGTTCCGCCGGAACCGCCACGCCCGGAAATGCTCCGAATCCCAAAAGTGTAGCAGTGACGACCGTTAACGAAATGAGACTTTTACTTCTCCTTATCATTGAGAGGTCCTTCCATCTAAGGATAGATATAGCCGGATTCTTCAATCATTGTACGCTGGTTGAGTATCCAAGTAAAGCGGTTTGCAGTGATTGCGTAGGATTTGGAAATTGACAGACGGGCGGACGGCGGTTACAGTCTACACGTCATGAACGGCTCAAGTTCGCACGGAATTTGAAGGAGAGCAAGTATGAAACATGCGGCGGTATTCGGTGCTCTGGTTGTCCTTTTGATCGGGTGCGTTCTGGCTGGGACGGCTTGGGCGCAGGGGCAAAGCGGAGCGCAACTCAAAAAGGTCCTGATCGTGACGGGCATCGATTATCCTGGGCATAAGTGGAAGCTGACGGCGCCGGTTTTGGCGAAGGCCATAGGAGCGGATAAGAGGTTGAAGGTCACGATTACCGAGGACCCGAACGACTTGGCGAAAGAATCGCTCGGCGATTATGACGTCATCGTGCTGCACTTTATGGACTGGGAAGTTCCCGATCCCGGTCCCAAGGCCCGCGCTAATCTCCAGAAAGTGGTTCGCAATGGCAAGGGCCTGGTGCTTGTTCACTTCGCCTGCGGGGCGTTTCAGGACTGGCCCGACTTTGTCAAGTTAGCCGGGCGCGTGTGGGACCCCAAGCTGCGCGGACACGATCCGCATGGCAAGTTCACCGTCAAAATCGTGGATCACGAGCACCCGGCTATGAAAGGAATGAAGGACTTCGAGACCGTTGATGAACTATACACGTGCCTGACGGGTAAGACCCCGATCAAGGTCCTGGCCACGGCACGCTCGAAGGTGGACGGCAAGGACTACCCGATGGCCTTCGTGCTGAATTTCGGCAAGGGGCGGGTCTACCACAACGTGCTCGGGCACGACGTTCAGGCGTTGGCTAATCCGAACGTCGGCAAGCTCTTTCGCAATGCGTGCGCCTGGTGCGCTAGGCTGGAGCCACTGGACAAATAGTAACCCGTTCATGAGGTAAGAAATGGGTCTCTATGTCGTTGCGAGGAGCGGAGCGACGAAGCAATCTCAGAAGCCCGGGAGTGGGAGATTGCTTCGCTGCGCTCGCAATGACACAACAAGGTTCCAAGTATAGTATATTAGGCCATTAGCATTTACGATAAGTGAGCCGGGAAAGGAATTGAGGCAATGAAGATTGGCTTTCATACCGACGCTTTTAATTCGGCGTATTTCAGCTTCGAGAAATGCCTGGACTGGGCGAAGCAAAACGGCGTTCACAATATCGAGTGCGGCCTGATCGACGGCGTGAGCTGGATACACGGTCTGGGTTATCAGCCTCACGTCGCACTCTATGAAGATCCGGTTCTCCTCCGGCGGAAGATGGACGGTTACGGCGTGCGCTTCTCGCAAGTGGACGCGGCGTATCCCCTGTCGGGCAAGGACGGTCCACTACGCGGCGTGCCCTACGTGCTCAAGTCGATCCAGTGGGCGCACCTGATCGGCTGCCCGTGTGTCGATACCACCGACGGTATGCACCAGCCCGAGGGGCTGAGCGACGCCGAAGCGATGGACATGATGAAGCGCAGCTACGAGCAGATTATCGAAGTGGCCGAAGCTCACGAGATGATCGTCAATATCGAGCCGCACGGGTACTTCACCACCAAGCCCGAGATGATGGAAAAGATGCTGAGCTTTTGCGACAGCCCATACTTGCGGATGAATATGGACACGGGTAATACCTACATCGCCGGCCAGGACCCGGTCGCGTTTCTCAAGCGCTTCATCGACAAGGTCAGCCACGTGCACGTCAAGGATGTCTCCGAATCTCTGGCCGCGGCGACGCGCGGCGCGCAGACCGGCATCGCCGTCAGCCATTGCGCGCTGGGCCGGGGCGTCAACGCCGGGAACATTCGCCGATGCCTGGAGATGTTGCGGGATTCCGGCTACAATGGCGTGCTGAGCATGGAATGTGAAGGACAGGCCGGGCCGATGATAGAAGAGTCGTTGCACTGGCTGCGCGATACGCTGGCGGAATTGAATATTTCGATTGAGTAGGGGCAAGATAACGAAAGTGCCTAGAATTAAGAGTGCCTAAAGTGACTAAAGTGACACGTAAGTGTCATCCCGAGCGAAGCCGAGGGATCTGGCCCACGAAAAGAAGATTCTTTCCCTTCGGCATCTTAATCTTTTTGAGTCAAAGGAGACATATCAATGAAAGCTGGATTCAATATGTTGTTGTGGACCGGGCACGTGACGGAGGAAGACTTTCCCCGGCTGGAGGTGCTCAAGAAGGCGGGTTTTGACGGTGTGGAGATTCCCCTTTTCGGCGGTGATGTCGAGCATTTCGAGAAGGTCGGCCGGGCGGTCAAGGATAGCGGCCTCGGCTGCACTTCCGTGACGATCATCCCAGACGAGGAGCATAATCCCATCAGCCCCGACGCGGGCCACCGCAAAGGCGGGCTCGAACATCTCAAGTGGGCGGTCGATTGCTCGCAGGCCCTGGACTCGCAGATTCTGTGCGGGCCGTTCTATCAGCCGTT
>CAYZAH010000494.1:0-4080 GCA_964475805.1 uncultured Pirellulales bacterium
GCACGCCGTCATCGACAGCCTGCGCGGCGTCGCCCTGATGATCGGCGTCCAACTGACCAGCCCGGGCGCAGCGATCGTCGATCAGTGCTTAGAGAAAGGTTTGCGAATCAACTGCACGAGCGGCACAGTGCTGCGCTTCATGCCCGCAATGATCGCCACCGAGAGCCAAATCGACGAAGCGATTGACATTCTTGACAGCGTTTTGAGTGAGTGAAGATGAAAGATTTCCTTTCTATTATGGACTGCCCGGCGGAGTTGCTTACGGAGTTGCTCCAGATCAGCGCCCGGCTCAAGAGCCTGTACCGAACCGGCGGGAATGATCTGTGCCTTTCCGGCCAGACGCTTGCCATGCTCTTCGAGAAGCCCAGTCTGCGAACGCGCATCAGTTTTCAGGTCGGCATGACGGATCTGGGCGGCCACGTGATATACGTCAAGCCCGAGGACATCGGGGGCATTGGAAAACGCGAGCCGCTCAAGGACATCGCCAGAGTTCTCAGCCGGTACGTCGATGGGATCATGGCCCGCACGTTCGAGCACAGCACCGTCACGGGGTTAGCCGAACACGCGAGTGTACCCGTTATCAACGCCCTGACAGACTGGCTGCATCCGTGCCAGGCGATGGCCGATGTGCTGACCATCCAGGAGCACTGTCAAAAAATCGAAGGGATAAAGATCGCCTTCATCGGTGACGGCAACAACGTCGCTCGCTCACTGGCCCACGCCAGCGCGAAACTGGGTATGAGACTCACTGTCGCTTCCCCGACCGGCTACGAGCTGGACGCCGAGACAATCGAAAAGGTGAACCAAGTCTCGCCCGATTGCACCCGGCAAACAAACGACCCGGTCGCGGCGGTTCGCGACGCCGACATCATCTACACGGATACCTGGGTCAGCATGGGCCAGGAGGACGAAAAGCAAAAGCGCCGGGCGGACTTTGCCGGCTTTCAGGTCAATACCGAACTGGTCAAATCCGCGCCGCCGCACGTCAAGATCATGCACTGCCTGCCCGCTTATCGCGGATTCGAGATCACAGACGACGTCGCCGAGTCACCGGCTTCGATCATGTTCGACCAGGCGGAGAACCGCCTGCACTTCCAGCGGGCCTTGCTGAAAAAACTCTTGCAATAGCAAACCGAAGCGGCTAAGGTGTGCTACCTAAGATTTTCGGTTGTCGATTTGCGGCACGAAATCGGCAATATTTTGTCATTTTGGGCGATTAGCTCAGTTGGTAGAGCAGCTGACTCTTAATCAGCGGGTCACAGGTTCGAGTCCTGTATCGCCCATTAGAAACCCTTATTCGGCAGTTGTTATCGAAGAGTCTGGAATCGGCCGTTTTTCCGGCGCTAATGCCAAATGAGTAAAGACAAGAAAATCGAAGCGGGATCGCTGGAAATCATCGAGCCGATCGGCAAGCGTGTGCTCATTCGCAAGGACGAAGATAAGAAACAAACCAAAGGCGGCATCCAATTGCCGGACAACATCGAAATTCCGACCATTACCGGCCGGGTCATAACGATCTCCGCCGAGGTTGAGAACTCGCCGGACATCCCGCTGCGTCAATACGACAAGGTCCTGTTCAATCCCAAAGGTGCGATCCCCGTCGATTTCGAAGGCGACAACCGTCTTTTCGTCGTCGAAGTCGAGAACGTCGTCGCCGTCTTCAGAAAATCGTAAGCCTCGAAATATCACCTCCCGCCGGGCCTTTCCTCCAATTCCTGATATTCTCACGCACAGTCTCCGGGAAAAGCACGTTCTTGCCCAGATCACGAAAGGGTCAGGATTCCGGCTTGATTCTCTTGCGTGAGCGAGGTATACTCCCGGACATGACCGCTAAACGAGCGAATACCTGGCGTGCCAAAATGAAGAGGACCTTGACGTGCGTCCTGCCCGTTTCCAAGCGGCGTAAAGGGCGTTGTGTCAATTGCGGCGCCTGCTGCAAGCTGCCCAACGTCTGCCTGTTCCTCAAGTACAAACCCGACGGAGGATCCTATTGCTCGATCTACCCGATTCGCCCGCTGAACTGCAGGAAGTATCCCAGGACGAAGTCCGAGCACATTACCCAGGACACGTGCGGGCATACGTTCGAGTAGCCGTCATGCGTATCGCGTTACGCACGACGCAACCGCACTCGTAATGCGAGAACGCCACCCGCCAGTAACAACAAACCGCTCGCAGGCTCGGGGACGGGTTGGTTGCCACCGACGGGATAAGAGTAAACCGGCGTCTGTATCCTTGTGCCACCTCCCGTGGCGCTTAGACCGCCCGGCCAGCTCAGGTCCAGCGGCGCCGGGAACAGGCTCCCACCACCTCCACCGCCGCCGGGCACGCCAGCCCCTCTGTCCAAACGATCATCACTCTGCTCGAACACCGCGACAATGATCTTCGGCTTGTTGAGGTGAACGACCGTCTTAGTTGAGGTGGGATCGCTCACGTCGCCTAACCAGTGAAGGAACCGGTAGCCGGGCTTCGGCACGGCGGTCAATGCCACGCGCGAATCCGGCTCGAAGTGATAGACGCCCGCGACCGGAGATATCTCGCCGCCTTTGACGGGGCTCTGTTCGAGAAGAAGCATAACGTCCTTGGCTTGGCCGCGCGCCGGCGCAAACAATCCGAGCGCAATGGCCGTGACAGCCAAGATTATGCCCCTCTTCGGGACAGATATGGGAACCCCCCATTTCATCACGTTCCGTCCCCCCGCTGCGACGTGCTCTACTCTCTGCGCCAATAATCCCAAGCGCTCATAAGTCTACCCCCAGTACTCATATTAAACCAAATTGGGGCCGAAAAGTCAAGTCTTTTCCAACCGATGGCGCGGAGCAACTCGCAAGAAGACGTCTGTTGAGCTTTCGGCGAGTTTTTATTGGACCTCTGCCTTTCGCACGAAGCGACCGATGTTGCGGATGGCCTGCCGGAGACGCTGCTCGTTTTCGACCAGGGCGATGCGCATATAGTCTTCGCCCCCTTCGCCGAAGGCCCGGCCCGGCGAGATCGCGACCTCCGCATATTCCATCAGGTCCATCGCATAGTCGATGCTGCCCTTGCCCTGGGAGTGCTCCTTGGGCACCTTGGCCCAGACGAACATGGTCGCACGCGGCTTTTCCACCTCCCAGCCGATCCGCCCGAGACCCTCGCAGACGACGTCGCGCCGGGATTGGTAGCGCTGGTTTTGGATGGCGATTTCCTCGCCGCAATGGCGCATCGCAATAATGCCGGCGATTTGGATCGCCTGGAAGATGCCGTAATCGTAGTAGCCCTTGATGGTGGCGAGATACTCGATCATGTCCCTATTACCCGCGACGAAACCGATGCGAAAGCCCGCCATGTTGTAGGGCTTGCTCATCGTGGTGAATTCCACGCCGACGTCTTTCGCTCCTTTGACCGAGAGGAAACTCGGCGCTTTGTAGTCGTCGAAGCAGGTCTCGCCGTAAGCGAAGTCATTGATGACCGCTACACCGAACTTCTTGGCCAGCTCGACGACCGGCTCGAAGAAGCCGTCATCGACGGTCATGGCCGTCGGATTGTGAGGGTAATTGAGAATCAGGAGCTTGGGCTTAGGGTACATGTTCTCAATGACCATCGCGATGTTGCTCAGGAACTTGTCGTCGTTGCCCAGCGGGACAGAGACAACGTTGGCCCCGGCCAGCGCCACGGCGTAGTTATGTATGGGAAAGGCCGGGTCGGGAACGATCGCCGTATCGCCGGGCCCCATCATCGCCAGACACAAATGACTAAAGCCTTCCTTGGAACCGATACAGGCCAAGACCTCCTTCTCGGGGTCGAGCTGCACGTTCCATTTGGCCTCGTATTTCTTGGCAATCTCCCTTCGCAGCCCTTCGATGCCCCTTGACGCGCTGTACCTCTGATTTCGCCGGTCCTGGGCGGCCTCGCACAGTTTGTCGATAATGATCTGCGGCGTCGGGTCCGAGGGGTTGCCCATGCCCAGATCGATAATGTCCACGCCCGCCTGGCGCTTCGCCAGCTTTAGCGCGTTCAGCCGCCCGAACAAGTAAGGCGGCAGACGCTTTATTCTCTGCGCCGGCTCGATCCGGTCGTCCCAAGTCTGACTGTGAGGAGTATCCA
>CAYZAH010000495.1:0-4075 GCA_964475805.1 uncultured Pirellulales bacterium
GACCGACATGACGAGCGCCGACAGTATTTTGGGTCGTCTCAAACAGACCCAGGATACCAAAGGGCCGGGATGTCACAAGTCCTGGAAGAAGCTGGTGAAGATGACGCCAAAGACCTCGAGCCGGTAATCCCCGCCTTGGCCGGGCATGAAGAGAGCCTCGACGGATTCAACAAGATCATGGAGTCGAGGGGCTGTCATTCTGAGAAGGACCACACGGTTGGGAACATCTTCGACCGTTGTTTGGATATCTGACAGGACAGGCGGGCCGTGGGGTCCGTTCGTAGCACATGGGCGAACGCGTTCCGTTTGGCGACTGCGCGGAGCAGGCGGTAAGTATGACGCGATGTAAGATCAACAAACAACTGACTCTGTGCGTCACCGTCAATGCCGCAATCATTACCTTCCTGTCAGTCTATGTCTTGCTTATCCCGGCCGGGATGCTGATTCATGATCTGCGCGACCCGGGTTTCCACAGTGGCAGCATACCGAAGTGCGTTTTTCGCTGGCACGGAGCCTTGTCACCCAAGTACGAGAAATGGGCACGCGGGCGCGTGGAGTCCGGGGCCGCAGCGAAGCTCTCGACCCGGAATATCTCCGGGACCGAGTGGCCCGTATTTGGTTCGGTGTTCTATTTGTGGGCCACCGAAGCCCTTCAGGAAGCGTTCGAGACTGACCCTAACGTCGCGCCTTCAGCGCCGAGAGACTACGCGCGAGGGGCAATAGAAGCGGCGGCCGCCCTGGTCGTTGATCCGAATCACGCAAGCTGGGTACGAGACCATTGGGGCGACACATACCTTGAAAAGGAAGACCTGTTCTACCGGATGCTGCTCATCAGTGGCTTGACCAGCTACCAAAAGATCACGGGTAAAGCACAGTATGAAAAGCTTTTGCGCAGCCAGGTCGAATCGCTGGCACGCGAGCTTGATGAATCTCCCTATGGCCTGTTAGACGACTACCCGGGCCAATGCTACCCCGTCGATATTCTGCCCGCGATCGCTGCAATCCGGCGTGCGGACACCGTCTTGGGGACGGATCACAGCGCATTCGCGGCTCGCGCGATTCGTGGATTTCAGGAGACGCGCCTGGACGAGCACACGGGTTTGCCCGCCTATCTCGTCGATTCAAAGACGGGCCGGGCCAGAGACAGCTCGCGCGGCGTAGGATTGTCGTTCATGCTGATCTGGGCGCCCGAGTTGTGGCCGGAGACGGCGCGGGATTGGTACGTGAAATACGAGCAGCAGTTTTGGCAACAGGGACGATGGCTGGCCGGCTTTCGAGAGTACCCAAAGGACGTTAACGTGGGATGGCTTGTGTTCAATGACGTCGACGCCGGACCCGTCGTAGCCGGTTATGGAGTTGGGGCGTGCGCCTTCGGTATCGGAGCGGCCAGGGCTATGGGGCATTTCGATCACGCGTACGCGCTTGGGGCACAGGCCCTCGTCGGCTCATGGCCGTTGCCGAATGGGACTCTCTTGGGACCTCGCGTTTTATCGAATCTCTCCGACTCGCCTTATCTTGGCGAAGCAGCAGTTCTATTCGTGCTGACGCGCAGGCCCGTCGCGCTCGGAATCGCGCCCAAACCGGGGAAGCTGCCTTGGTTCGTATATGCCGGGATTTTCCTTGGCGTCTGCCTGGGAGTATACGAAACCGCGGCGGGCATTCTCAAAGCAAGACGATGGTACAAACGCAAGGAGACGTTATCCGTGCCCATCCCAGGTTTTCAGGCATTGCTTTGGTGGACTCTGATCTTGGGAGGCGCGTTTGTGCTGAGCTTGCTTAGCATCAGCGCCGGACTGATACTGCTTCTGACGGCTCAGTTGATACCTTTCGGAGCCAAGATGAAGACGGCTCAACCTGACGCAGAGATACGTCCTGATTGACGGAGACAATCGCCTGGCGGGCAGTCACCCGTAGAGCATTACGCCTCTGGATAGACCCACGGCTCACGGTATTTGCGGCGGAGCAGCTTGTTGGCCTCGGGGTCGCCGATGACTCTTTCGTTCTCGCCGTCCCATTCGACGCTGCGCCCGAGTTTCAGCGAAAGCATGCCTAACAGGCTCATGTTCGTCGAACGATGGATCAATTCAATGTCGCAGACGGGACGCCGGCTCGTCTTGATCGCGTCGAGGAAGTCGGTCCATAGCTCCCTGATGTTCTGCTGGTCCGGCTCATGAAGCTGCGGCTCTTCGTGAATCTCTTTTTGGCCCCTACTCGTCGGATAGAACGTCCAGCCTCTTTGCCAGCCCATGTGAAACGTCCCTTTGGTGCCGTGGAAATAGCAGCCGACGTTTTCAGTTTTCTCGGTGGGATTGCCCGCGAACTGGCGGTGCTCCCAATACGCAGTGAAGTTCTCGAACCGGTACGTCGCGATCTGGTGGTCCGGCGCATCAGTGGTTTGTTCACGCGCGGTAAAAACCGGCGGTCCCTTGATCGGCCTTCCGCCCACGGAGTACACAGTCTTGGGCCACTTTTCTTCCATGATCCAGAGGATTTGGTCCACCCAATGGACGCCCCAGTCACCGAGGGTGCCGTTGCCGTAATCGAGGAATTGGCGGAAGCCCTTCGGATGCATCTTCCTGTTGTAGGGGCGAAGCGGCCCGGGCCCGCACCACATGTCCCAATCCAGCCCGGTGGGAGGTTCTTCATTCGGTTGCGGCTGCTCGGGTCCGCTGCCTCCATAGAGGACGAAGGCGCGGACCATACCGATCTTGCCCGCTCCTCCCTCGCGGAGGAATTTCATGCCGGAGACATTGTGGGGCGAGACCCGCCGATGGGTCCCGACCTGAACGACACGATTAGCCGCACGGGCGGCGTTGACCATCGCCCGACCCTCCATGATTGTATGGCTGATGGGCTTTTCAACGTAAACGTGAGCACCGGCCTTGACGGCTGCAATCGTGGCCAACGGATGCCAGTGATCGGGCGTGGCCACGATGGCGATGTCCGGTTTCTCCTTCTCGAGTAGCTCTCGGTAGTCCTTGTACTTTTTGGGTGCCTGGCCGGTCAATGACTCAACCTTCGCGGCGGCTGGGTCCAGTTGCCGCTGGTCAACGTCGCACAGAGCGACGATTTGACATTGGCCCGAGCGAATCGCTTCACCCGTGATGTTCATGCCCCACCACCCGCTTCCAATCAGGGCGGTGCGATATTTGCCTTCCGTGCCAGCCCTGAGTATTCTCGGAGCCGCAAGAGCCAGACCCGAAGCCACCGAACCTTTCAAGAAATCGCGACGATCTATCGCCATGATATGTCTCCTTTCGTGTTCCAAGCTATCTGAAAACACTCATTCCCGAGCCGTCACCCGTCACCGACTCTATCCGCCCACCCTCGTAAGTCAAACGAAAAAGTACAAGTGATTCATACGACTCCTTGCAGGATCGCCTACAATTTCGAGTCTATCGCTTCATATTCTCCGGCAAGATGGAAAGTACAAAATGCAAATGCGATGGACCCGGCAGGTTCAAATTAGCTTGGTATTTCGCCGGGAATTGCGGTATCATACACGTCCGTATTTTGTTAGGAGAACACGTGACAATGGTCAAGAGAACAGGCATTCCAACACTTGCGTTGCTCATCGCCCTGCTCGGCTCGCTCTTTGTGTGGGGCGGCCGGAACTGCCAGGGCAAGAGCTACCCGTATCGCTGGGTCTATGTCTCCCGGTCGCTGCATCAGGATAGCGACGTGGTGGATATAGAGAACATTGTCAAGACCGCTTCCGAAAGCGGGCTTAACGGCATGGTGCTTTCGGCGGGGCTTGACAGGCTCGATCTGCAAAGCTCGGACTACTTTGCCAGGCTCGACCAGGTCAAGGAGATCTGCCGCCGGAACAATGTTGAGATCATCCCCATCGTCTTTTCCATCGGATACGGCGGATCGCTTTTAGTCCAGGATAAGAACCTGGCGGCTGGGATACCCGTTAGAAAAGCTCTGTTTGTCGTGGATGGTGGCGAGGCTCATTTCGTGCCGGATTCACCCGCTGAGATCGTCAATCCCGGGTTCGAGCAATACGAGGGCGACCGGCTCACAGGCTATCGACTCCAGGATCAGCCCGGCGCCGTTTCGTTCGTGGATAGAG
>CAYZAH010000496.1:0-4065 GCA_964475805.1 uncultured Pirellulales bacterium
CAGGGCCACAAAAATCATCATATTGACGGCTTGCCTGGCTCCTTTGGCGTTGCGGCTGGCGAATATCCGCTGGTATTGATTGGCGTCACCCAGGACCAGCAAAAAGACCGGCAGGCAGAAGTTGATGTAGTCCACCGGCCTGAACATGCCCCAGAACCGCATGTGGTCGGGCCGATCCCCCATCTCGGCGAAGGCCGCGGCCATGCCGGCGAGTCCTTTCGCCTTGAGGAACAGAATGGGGAATGCGATCAGCAGCGTTCCCATGATGACGGTTCCGGTGACGATATCTGCGAAGGCCAGGCTCATCAGACCGGCCAGCATGGTATAGGTGACAATGAAAACCGCCGCAACGATCGTAGCGTTTTCCGAGGTGAGCTTGGGTTCATGAAGGTAGACTTCTCCCACCTTTGGCAGGCTATCTATGCGGAAGACCTCCTCGTTCTTCGCAAAGCCTTCGCCGTACCCGGCAATCGCAATTCGGGTGATGGTATTCTGTTTGATGGCGACAATGTTGTTCAGATCATCCAAGTCCGACAGATCAGACACGGAGAAACCATCAAGAGTATTCGTCGCTTCGATAAGAGCGGAAGCGGAATTCTCGGTTTGACCAGTTTGGACAGCCTTATTAGTTCGGATGATATCCGTCGAAGGTACCACGAGAATCGTGAACTGATGGGGACTGTCAGACCATTGCCCGGTCTTCTTATCTTTGATGTTAAAGCCAACATGGGCTACGCCGGTCCAGTTCGTTGGTGGCTCGTATCTGAAATAACCTTTGTGGACTTGCCTCTTTGTGAGCAGGGCTCCGGGTTCGAGTGTGACGGGGTCCTTCTTGCCGGCGATTACTTCCAGCACCATGCCGCCTGCATTGAACTGGTAGCTCACGATCACCATGTAGGCGAGGATGAGGGCGGCGACGGCTAACATCCGCGCCGTGCCGCCGAAGCGTTTACCGATGATTTCCGGCACCGTGAGCGCCTCGATGTTGCGCGCTCGAGTGGCGATGAAGGACAACAGAATCATTCCCACGAAGGTTCCACACGGCAGCCAGAGAGCCGACATGCCGATTTCGTAGGTCTTGCCGGCGTTGCCCACGATCGACCCCGTCCCGATCCAGACGGCCAGCATTGTACAGACCATGATCCAGGGCGAGAGGGTCCGGCCGGCGACGGTAAAATCCTCCTGGGTTCTGACTTGGCGAGATTTGTAGATTCCGATGCCGGTCAGAACGAGCAAATAGCAAAAGATAGCTGTCAGGTAGATCATCTGGTTCTCAGTGTGTCGTGACGACTCTCATTCGATGAATTGGCCGACGAAATACTTGGCCGTCAGTGGCTCGCCAGTCGCCCGCTCGATCATCTCATTCCACGGGTAGAGAGCACCGGGTCCAAAGACGTTTTCGCGCAGATAATCGCCGATGGCTTTTTGGCCGGCGAAGCTGACGTTACGATCCGATTCGAGTCCGAGGACATTGTGCACGATATAATGGTGCAGTTGCGAGGCCAGCAATTCTCCCAGCATGTAGTTGTGATAGTAGCACGGTGCGGACGTAAAGTGCAATTTCGAGGCCCAGCCGGCGTCGGGCGGTCCCGGCGGTCTCTTGATAAGCTGGTATTTCTCGACCAGGTCCCACCATAAAGTGTTCAAGTCCTGGTCGGGATCGGCATACAGTTGCTTCTCAAAGGTGTACATCACCAGTGCCCAGCGGGTGAAAAGAATCTGCTGAAACTGCATGTACTTCCGGCTGACCTCTTCGACTTCCGCTCGCTGTTTCTCCGTGAGACCGAGCATTTCCTGCATCCAGGCGGGGTTGCGGCCCAAGCGTCCGAAGAACATCGCCACGGCTTCAGTGGTGAAGCTGTGGGCTGGTTCGCGAAGAAGCCACGGCTCATCCGAGTCATGGTACTTGCTGTAAACCGCGTGGCCCACTTCGTGCAGTATCGTTTCCATCCAGCGTTCGGTGTTCTGGAGATTGCACAACACTCGAACGTCTCCCCGGCGGTCCACGTCCTCGCTGAACGCGTGGGGATATTTGCCTTTCCGGTCGTACAGATCGCTTCTGGCAAGGATGTCATCCACGGGCAGACCAATGCCGGCGTAGTATCGCTCGGCCAGCTCTTTGACGTCCTTGTTTTTATAATACGCGTCCAGATCCTGCTCGTAGACTAACGGGCTACGCTGAAAGAAGGGGTCGTGATAGTGCCAGGGCATCAAATCCCCCGGCGCGATGCCGTAGCTGGCCGCCAGGATACGATCCAGTTCTTGCTTCATCCGAACGTATGGTTCATAGGTCAGTCGGTCAAGCTCCGCGAAAATATGGTCCAGCTCCTCGACGCGTTGTTCGCCGGTGACGATCGAGAGGGTATGAAAGCTGTCAAAACCGAGCTTCCGAGCTGCCTCGTTGCGCAACCGGACCAGTTGGAGGAAATCGCCGATGATCGCCTCTCCCACCTGCTTGCTCGCCTTCCAGGCCAGCTCTCTTGTCCGGCTGTCCTTCGAGGTCGTCAGGATCGTATAGACGTCGCTGTTCGTGACCTCCCGGCCTTCCATCGTCCCGCGAAACCGACTATACTCCTCCTGGATTTTTGTATCCAGGTCCACGATCTTCTTCAACAAGTCCGGCTCGATCTGATTTTGCAAATAGGCGTAGTACAACCTGTCAAGCTGGCGTTTTAGCCTTGTGTTTTTGATTTGTCCGGACTCTCCGATCTCTTTTATGAAGGCGTATTCTCGTGGATTGCTATAGATCCGGCGAATCTCGATCTGCAACTGACTCAGTCGATCGTAGTCCTGTTTATTGCCGGTCGTGGATGCATTCCAATATGTGAGATTGGCCTGCGTTGTCAAAGGCTCAACCTGAGCGACGTGCGTTGTGATGAATTGCCGCAAGCGACTCTCCGCTGAATTCTGCGCACAGCCCAAGAGAAAAAGAGGCAACGTTGAGAAGACAACGGTGAATGATAATCCTTTCATGGCAAGTCTCCCCTGAACGGTTTCGACAAACTGCTGACGTCACGGCCTTCCAATCATATTAGAAGGCTTGTTGTTCTGTCCGGGCGATGATTTCATCTTGCAGGTTTCGGCCGACGTCGACGAAGTAGTCACTATAGCCCGCCACACGGACGATCAGGTCACGATGCTGGTCGGGATTCGCCTGAGCTTCCCGTAGTGTTTCGGCGTCAATCACATTGAACTGAATATGATGACCGTCGAGCTTGAAGTAGGACCTGATCAGATGGAGCAGCTTCTCCACGTTGTCGTCTCCGGCCAGCACTTGTGGATTGAATTTCATATTCAGCAGAGTCCCGCCCGTGCGGGCATGGTCGATTCTGGCCGCCGATTTTATCACGGCGGTGGGGCCGTGGCGGTCCCGACCCTGACTCGGCGAAATCCCTTCAGAGACCGTCTCGCCTGCTTTTCGGCCGTTAGGCAGTGCGCCCACGACCTGGCCAAAATAGATGTGCACGGTCGTGGGCAAAAGATTCACGCGGTACTTCCCGCCTTTCGTGTTCGGTCGGCCGTTGAGCAGATTGTAGTACGTCTCGAACACGTCCTCTGCGATGGAATCAGCGTAATCGTCATCATTGCCGTACGTGGGCGAATGTTCGAGCAAGGTGTGTCGCAACGTCCCATGGCCCGCAAAGTCGGCTTGCATCGCCGTCAGCAATTCATCCATCGTAACGTCACACTGATCAAAAACGTGGTATTTGACCGAGGCAAGAGAATCCGTGACGGTGCCGATACCAACTCCCTGGATGTAAGTGGGATTGTAACGTGATCCGCCGTTATGATAGTCGATGCCGCGAGCGATACAATCGTCCATCAGGATAGACATTAACGGAGCGGGCATGTAGTTGGCGAAAAGGCGTTCGATGACGTTGTTGCCCCGGATTTTCAGATTGATGAAGTATTCGAGTTGCTTGCTATAAGCATCCATGAATTGCTGGTAGGACGTGAACCGGCGGGGATCGCCCGTTTGGGGGCCGATCTGTTCACCTGTTTGAGGATCAAAACCATTGAAGCAAGCCAGTTCCAGGATTTTGGGCCAATTGATATAGCCCGTCA
>CAYZAH010000497.1:0-4058 GCA_964475805.1 uncultured Pirellulales bacterium
GCAGGGTCGTGATGCTATCGTCGGTCTCGTGCGTATCCTTGATAAGGGGTTCGCGTTCGAGGATTTCCTTGATACGGTGCCAGCTCACTTTGCCGCGTTGGAGTAGACTGGCAATCCAACTGAAGCCGAGCAGCGGCCACTGCATGTAGAGCAAGTACTGCATGAACTGGACCAGGGTTCCAATGGAGCGATGCCCATTGATGACCTGACGACCGCCGACGTTGAGAATCATAACGGCGCTCAGACCGAACCAGAATGCCATGAACGGCCACAGGCCCTGTCTGGCCGTCTGGACCCGCATGTTGAGCTGGACGAGGTCCTCGTTGATGGACTCGAACATGCCGATGCGGCGTGACTCGATAGCGAATCCTTTTATGCACCGTATGCCCGCAAAGGTTTCCTGGCAAAAGTTCGAGACATCGGACACCTGCTCCTGCAGGAGTTTCTGTCGCCGACGGATCACTCTCAGCACCAAGAAGAAGAAAAGCGTCATCGGCAGGTAGAGTGCCAGCACCAGCAGCGCCAGCGACGTGTCGATGATCAGCATGACGACGGACGCGCATAGGATCACCCCAGTTGCCCGGATACCCTGAAGCAGCCCCTGACCGATGGAATCGCGCACCAGGGTCATGTCGGAGGACATCCGCGTGATCAGATCGCCGGTTCGCCCCTTGCGGAAGAACTCCTGATCCATCCGCGTCAGACGGTCGAACATCTCTTGACGCAACGCATACTCCACCTTGTGTGAGAGCTTGAGCGGTATTTTGCGCAGGTATCTCGAAAAGATAAGGGTGACGGCGGAAAGCCCGGCATACCACAGGAGTTGACGCAGCAGGTCGGCCCGCGTCATTGTCCCATCGGTGAGGCCGTCTACCACCTGCCGCACGATGAACGGCAGGTAAAGGCTTACCCCGACCGTAAATGTGGTGCACAACACGGTCAGCGCAATTTCACCCTTGTGGCGAGCGATATAACGTCCTAATCTGACTTCTTCCTTCCGAATATCCCAATCTCCGATAAGGGGCCTTGCGGAATCAGAAACTCTGAAAAACATTCCTTTCGATCATCGAAAAAAAACAAAATAGCAGATGGACAATGGATTACAAGCCCGCTGTTGCTTTTGTGCCGCCGTCGCCTTACTATGTTCTTGGTTTTGTACCAACCTTTGGGACTGTGCTGAGACAGTGATGTTTCGATACGAGGATACCCATATTTCGAGCTTGTAGTGTAGGAAGCGGGACTCCGGTTATGAAGAACGTCGCCGTATTGAGAGTGTTACAGAGAGTCGGATACACCCTCCTCCTGGCTTTGGTCCTATTTGGTTGTAGAACCACACCGGGCCAGTCACGCAGGTTGGAGCGAACGACTGCCTCAACGGAGCCCACGCCGACGCCAACGGCATCTCTTGGCAAGGTGCTCACCGATTTCAATCGGGGTGCGGCTCTTCTCGAACAATACAAATACGTTGA
Source organism: uncultured Pirellulales bacterium (assembly GCA_964475805.1). Taxonomy (GTDB): domain Bacteria; phylum Planctomycetota; class Phycisphaerae; order Sedimentisphaerales; family Anaerobacaceae; genus JAFGTG01. The sequence continues at coordinate 1,470 of CAYZAH010000497.1, forward strand.
GGCTGCAAAGGCATTCGAGTCCGTTTTGGACGTGGCCCCGGATTGGACTGCCGCTCGTTTTGACCTTGGGCTCGCCTACTTTAATATGCAAGAAGAGGTCGGCGCGCAGGACTATCTCAAATTGGCACAAGCAGCGTTCGAGGCCGTTCTGAGGTCCGATCCCAACCATCTTCCTGCACAGTTCTGCCTCGGATTGTATTATCAGCATCTTGGGGAAAATGAAAAAGCCTTTCGATATTTCCAAAGTGTGTACAAGGCTGATCCGGGCGATCCTTATGTCGTGTACAAGTGCGCTGAGACCCTCATCAGTCTCGGCCGCACGGACGATGGGACAAAGATGCTCGAAAAGGTCATTGCTCTAGACCCGGGCTTTGTCTCCGGCGTGTATCGGCTGGCCACTCAGTACCAGCGAGAGCGGCAGCGCGGCAAGGCAATGGCACTATTTGCCCGCTTTAGAGAGCTCAAAGATGCAGAGCTAACGGGCGGGAGCTTCACCGTTCTTAAGACGTACGGAACCGTAGGCAAGTACTATATGGCCCTCGGTGCGGATGCCCTGCCATTGTCGCCGTGGACTACGCTCGATCAAAAACGCATTCTTTTTTCTCCCGAGCTGAAGCCGTTCGACACAGCCACTTCCGCCTGGCCATGCCCAGGTGGGAGCGTGGACCTTCCGGGAATCGCCGTCGGCGACGTGGATGGTGATGGCGATCTCGATCTATGCATGACCGCGTTCGGCGCGGATGGGGGCGTGCGCCTGTGGCGTAACGATGGCGGCGGGAGGTTTTCGCATCAAGCGACTTTGGCCCAGCACGGCATCTGCCCGTGCTTTGGAGATATGGATAACGACGGCGACCTTGATCTCTGGCTCGGTTGCGCGGGGCCGGACGCATATTTCGAGAATGACGGGAAGGGCAATTTCACAAAGGGACCGTCGGCGGAACTCGCCGGAGGCCCGCTTGTTACCGCTTGTGCAAGGGTCTTCGACGCCGACAGCGACGGGGACCTGGACTTTCTGGCTTTTCGCCTCGCACGCGGGATGGTCCCGGCAACGGGAGCGCTCGAACCGGCGGCCAGCAGCCTTTACAATAACAACAGGGATGGTTCGTTCACCGATATTGCTGAAAAACTCGGCTTAATGCTCAAGAGCACTCCCGTTGCGGCTATGGTGTACGATGATTTTGACAACGACCGTGATCTGGATATGGTGATCTTCTCTTCGGACAAGAATAAAGTCGTCGCCTGGGTGAATGATCGGGCCTATGCTTATCGAACGCTCGACGCTGAGACAACCGGCCTTTCTGTGGAAGGCGTCCTCAGCGCCACTTCCGGGGACCCGGACAAGGATGGCGACCGTGACCTTTTGATCTTCACGACTGAAGGACTACAGCTCTTCACAAATCAGGGTGGATTCCACTTTGTGCGTGACGAGGGTTTTACCGCGCAGTTCCGATCTCTTCGTGGAACCGGCGGGCAATTTGTGGATATGGACAACGATGGTGACATGGATATCCTGATCGCTGACACTTTGAGGCGAGACGGCCGTCGTGGCCCGGCTCTTCTTGTCAACGATCAACATCAGAATCGCTTCTTCAACATCCTCGATCTCGATCCCGGAAATCTCCTTTCAGCTATCAACTTCAACAGCGACGCCAGTTGTGTGGCGGCGGATTTCACGGCCAACGGAAGGTGTGACATCCTTCTGGCCCCTATCGGCGAAAGACCTTTTCTGATCGAGAATGTCACGCCCGGCGGTCACTGGATCGAAATTGACCTTCGCGGAACCCAGGGGCAGGATCGCAAGACCCGCTCCAGCAACTCCGCCATCGGCGCTCGCGTTGAGATCAACAGCGGGTCTCTCTTCCAGCAGCTTATGGTCGGGACGACCTCGGGACCAGTGGCTGTGGCTCCTTACCGAATTCACGCCGGCTTGGGTGAGCACGCCAAAGTAGACTGGTTGCGAATCGTCTGGCCGGACGCTGTTCTTCAGGCAGAGCTGGAGTTAGCTGTGGACCAAGTCATGGTGATCGAAGAGTTGCAGCGAAAGGTTTCCTCCTGTCCACATCTCTTCGCATGGGACGGCTCACATTATCAGTTCATATCCGATTTCGGAGGCATGGGAGGAATTGGGTATCTCGCAACGCCGGGACTCTATGCCAGGCCCGATCCCACGGAGTATTTGCTTATTCCAAATCTTCGCCCGCGTGAGGGCGAGTATGTCTTTCAGGTGCTGGAGCCCCTTGAAGAAATCGTCTATTTCGACGAGGCTAAGCTGATCGCGGTCGATCATCCGGCGGGGACGGAGGTCTATCCTCACGAGATGATGGCCATCAATGCTCCGCCGCCTCCTTTCGAGCTTTTTTGCTTCAAGGATATGATTGAACCGGCACGCGCCGTGGATCATCTCGGCAACGACGTCACCGAGAAGATACGGAAAGTGGACCGACGTTATGCCGGCGCGACGAATCCGGATGTGCGCTTCATCGGATTAGCCAACGATCATTTCGTCGAGCTTGACTTCGGCGACAGGCTTCAAGCGGTGTCACCTCATTCACGCTTGGTGCTTTTTCTCGAAGGTTGGGTGGAGTACCC
>CAYZAH010000498.1:0-4058 GCA_964475805.1 uncultured Pirellulales bacterium
GAGAGGAACGTGGCTGTAGAAGGCGACCTTGATAAAATTGTCCGTGATTCCCTGCTTGCGACCCGCGTCATTGCAGGCCTTGACCTTCACGAAGGTCTGATCGTCCTCACCACGCGTCGTGGCGTCACCGTCGGTAGCCCAAACGTCACTCGACCAATCGTGCATAATGCCGGACAACAGAAACCCATCAAAACCCGTCGCCTTCCACTCGGCCGCCGTATCCTGCAAGTATTCCGGCGTGATCGGGCTAAACAGCAGTGTGTGCGGTCGCGTCATCTCTGCACCGGTCACACAACCGCAGATTAGCACAACGCCCACAAACGCAAATCGTAACGTCCTCATGATCGCTCCCTAATGAAGAACACCCTAAGAGACTATTCTTAACAATAGATGATATATTGCGCCGACTCACGAGTGTCAACGATGAAAGGCCGTCTCGTGGCCGATTCCCCTGAACTGATTTCGGGCTGGAATTTTGTGGACAATCGGCCCGATATTTGGATGATAGGATCAATTAGGTAAACCCAAACAGGTGAAGAAATAAGACATTTGGAGGTGCAAAAGACCTATGGTTTCGAGAACGAACACAAGCAAAACAATCAGCTATACGAAGAGCAACGAATATAACATGGATCGTCGCGATATGCTTCGAGTAGCCGGCGCCGCCGTGCTGGGAGCCTCGGCGTTTCCACTGCACTGGGTCGGCGCCGCCGAGAAAAAGCGTCAGAAAGTGCTGTACTTTACGCGTTCGGCCGGCTACGAGCACGAGGCCGTCAAGGTCAAGGATGGCAAGCCCAGCATCTCCGACAGGACTCTCACCGAGTTGGGCCAACGGTATGGCTTCGACGTCGTCTGCACCAAGGACGGCCGGGTCTTCGATGGCGATCTCGATCAGTACGACGCCATCGCCTTCTACACGAGCGGCGTCCTTACCGAACCCAACAATGCTAAGACACCTCCTATGACTCCCGAAGGCAAGAAGAGACTCTTGCAAGCCATCGCCGATGGCAAAGGCTTCGTCGGCTTTCACTCCGCGACGGATTCCTTTCATTCCAAAGGCCCCAGAGACCAGAACCAAACCGAAGTCGATCCCTACATCGCCATGATCGGCGGCGAGTTTATCGTTCATGGTGCTCAGCAGGAAGCGACGATACGCAACGTCTCGCCCGAATTCCCGGGAGCCAGAGATTTCGGACGAGTCCAGAAACTCAAAGAGGAATGGTATACGCTCAAGAACTTCGCAAAGGACTTGCACGTGATTCTCGTCGAGGACAATGAAGGCATGGAGGGCGATTGCTATCAACGTCCGCCCTTCCCGGCTACCTGGGCTCGCATGCACCACAAGGGGCGCGTCTTCTATACCTCCTTCGGGCACCGCGACGACATCTGGACCAACGTGCGTGTCCAGGGCATCATGGCCGGCGGCCTGGCCTGGGCCATGCGCAACGTCACCGTCGACGTCACGCCCAATATCGACAAGGTTACGCCGAAAGCCAGCCAGTTAAGATACTGAACGTGGCAGAAACGATACTCGACATTCGAGATGTTTGTTACAAGATCGGCAACAGGCTGATCCTGGACCAGGTCTCGTGGCGGATTGAGAAAGGAGAACACTGGGCGGTCCTGGGACCCAACGGCGCCGGAAAAACCACCCTGCTGAAAATCGCCTGCGGTTACGTCTGGGCCAACGCCGGAGGCACGGTGTATCGGAACGGCCGGGCGCTGGTGGATCTGCGAGAGCTGCGCAAGAGCATCGGCTGGGTAACTATATCGCTGGCCGCTCAAATCCCGTCCGGCGAAAACGTCACGCGGACCGTCGTCTCAGGCAAGTTTGCACAGCTCGGACTTTGCGCGTACGCGGGACAAGAGCCTCAAGAGGCCGACTTCGCTCAGGCCCGCGAGTATTTGTCCGAAATGGGCTGCGCCCATGTGGCCAACCAGAAATTCGGAACGCTTTCGCAGGGAGAAAGACAACGGGTGCTCATCGCGCGGGCACGCATGGCCCAACCCTTGTTGCTGATCCTGGATGAGCCATGCGCGGGTCTTGACCCGGGTGGTCGGGAGATGCTTCTGCAGTCAATTCAGAACTTGACCGAAACCCAGCGCCAGATGGGACTGGTCTTCGTGACTCAGCACATCGAGGAGATTATGCCCGTTTTTGACAGGGTCGTGGCGCTCAAGGAAGGAAAGATCATTGAGCAAGGTCCGAAAGATGAAGTTCTCTCTCAGGAACTCATCCAGCGGCTCTACGGCGTTTCCGCCAGAGTGCTGAATTCGGCGGGCCGGTATTGGATGATCTGCGATTGAAGAAGGAGAACGGTACGATATGAAGGCCAAGAAAGACCAAAGCTATGCCGGGGGCCATTCGGTGAAGGGATTGCCGATGTTCACCGCTTCGGCGCCGGAAATCCTGGCGAAGGAAAAGGCCGATCTGGAAGCACTCGCGGACAAACCTCGCTTGCAAAGGTGGCGAGGCTATCTTGCCAAGACCGGGCCCGGCTGGTTGCAGAGTGCTCTCGTGTTAGGAAGCGGCAGCGCTATGGCCTCGTTGTTCGCGGGGGCTTTTCTCCAATACAGGCTGCTTTGGGTTCAGCCTCTGGCGATGGGCCTGGGTATCATCATGTTCTGGGCCATAGCCTATCAGACGCTATCGACCGGCGTGCGCCCTTTTTACGCGATGAAGCATTATATCCACCCGGTGGTCGGCTGGAGCTGGGCCATTGGAGCGCTGGTGGCGACGATCATTTGGCACTTGCCTCAATACGCGTTGGCGGCCGGCATGACGGACGATATGATCAAGGCGACAACGGGCTGGACGCCTTCGTCGGCCGCGGCGCAAACGGCTCTAATGCTCGGCATCGGTCTGGCTGTTTTGACCATTTCGACCGCCGTGGTCTGGACGTATAGCAGTGGACATAAAGGCATTAGACTGTACGAACGTATCCTCAAAGGGCTTGTCTGGATGATTATCGTGGCCTTCACGATTGTGATCGTGCGCCGCGCCACCGAAGGAGGCATTCAGTGGGGCAAACTCTTCAAAGGCTTCCTGCCGCTATACATTCCGACGGACCCGCGGGGCGTCTCGATTGTCATGGCGGCGTTCAGCGCCTCCACCGGCATCAACGCCACGTTTCTCTTTCCTTATACCCTGCTCGCACGAGGCTGGGGCAAAGAGCATCGCGGCCTGTCGGGATTCGATCTCGTCACCGGCATGATGCTGCCCTTCTGCATTGCGACGTCTTTAATGGTCATCGCCACCGGGTGCACGATTTACGATCCCGTGCAATTCGCCTCAGGCTCGACGAAACTCTCGCCCATGACCGCGGCCGCTATGCTCCAATCTGCCGGCCTTGGCCTGTTCTTTTCACGAATCGTGTTCGGCTTGGGAATACTCGGCATGGCTCTCAGCTCGATCACCATGCACATGATTATCTGCGGTTTCGCCGTTTGCGAGATATTCGGGATCGAGCCGGGTAGCTGGCGTTACCGCTTAGCGTGCCTGATCCCGGCGCCGGGCGTCGTGGGCGTGGTTCTGTGGAAGTATATCGGGTCCTGGATTGCCATCCCCACGTCGGCGATTTGCGGCCTGATGCTGCCGATTGCATTCGTCGCCTTCTTTATTCTCAACAACAGCAAGAAATACCTCGGCGACGACAAACCACGCGGACCCAAGGCTCTGATATGGAACATCGCGATGATTATTTCTATCATCGCGGCTTTTGCCAGTATCGCCTACTACCTTGTCTCGCAGATATTGTCCAAATTAGCCTTTCTCTGGTCCTGAGCTGGCCCAGATCGCACGGACATCGTCCTTGACCCGCTCGCCCCGATACATCCTGAGAAAGCGCCGTTGAATCACGAGTCCGCTCGCTTCGGCAACCTTCACAGCATGGATGTTGTCGGTCGGCACGTCAACAAACACTGACTCTCCCGCGCACCGGCTCAACGCATCCGACAATAAAGTCGGCCCGGCCTCTTCCGTTGCCACACACGGACCTATCTGGATAGCGTTCCTCCCGGGCCGCATGGTGACAAAACCCTCTACACGGTCGCCACGC
>CAYZAH010000499.1:0-1660 GCA_964475805.1 uncultured Pirellulales bacterium
GGCATATCCATCGACGGCGCCAGCCTTGCCAGCGGCCCGGCTACCAGGGCGCCGGCCCCAAAAACCAACGAATCTTTCAGAAAATCACGGCGGGTATGTATGATTGTACTCATCTTATCCTCTTTCTCTAAATCATTACCTACATTGTGCAAGACGAACGTGTATGTGGTCCAAACCGAAGACCGGCTGATTCCCGATGCTCTGACCAGAGGGCACTGACGCTGGCATTTTGTACCATCCTCATGGATAATCAAAAGCGCCATTTTCCTCGTTTTGGACGCCTTTGTCAAACGATTTTCGGGAAAATCTGAGGGTACAGAAAGTGCCTAAAATTCAAAGTGACTAAAATGCCTAAAGTTGAAGAACTCTGGTACACTTTAGCTCACTTTAGTCACCTTAGCTCATTTTAGGCACTTCTCTTCTCTCGTGCTATCTCCAGTAGCCGGCGAGCAATTTTCACGTCCGCTTGCGGGCGCGCAACGGTCCGGCAAGCCTCGGCCATCCGTCGCCGCTTCTCATCATCCCTCATCAACTCCCCCATCTCCTCCCACAGCCATTCGGCTCTGTCCTTCTCATCGGGCAGGTCGTCCACGATGACGGCCGCCCCGGCCTCGACCAGTATGCCGGCATTGAGATACTGGTGCCGGTCCTTGTGGTATGGATAAGGCATGCAGATACTCGGCGTCGCCGTGGCGGCATATTCCGCCACACTGACCGCCCCGCTTCTTCCGATCACCAGGTCCGCCGCCGCCAACAGGTTCGGCATGTCATCGAAGTACGCCAGGACCTTGTGGCTGATTCGGGCCGCGCCGTATTGGCCCGCGACGCCTTCATGATTGGTCATCCCGGTCAGGTGCACGATCTGCCAGGTCTCTGAAAACGCGTTCAGCTTTTCCAACAGCGAGCAGATTGTCTTGTTGATATTCTGCGCGCCGCTCGATGCGCCCGTAATGAGCAGAGTCTTCTTGTTCTTATCGAGGTCCAGTTGCTTTCTCGCCGCATCCGGATCGGTATGCGCGAAACCGCTTCGTAAGGGACAACCGACAACGTTTGCTTTCGTTCCCCGTTGAGCGAAATATCGTCCGGCCTGTTCGAACTGTACGAAAACCTCGTCGGCCCAGCGGGCTACCATCTTGTTCGCCCGCCCGGGCACGATGTCCACGTTCAACAAAGCGATGGGAACTCTGCCTTTGTGTGCGACCCAGCAGACCGAAGCTGAGACAAACCCACCGACCCCAATGACTACTGTGTTCTCACCGGCACCTATGACATCGGCCGCAATTGCGTTGCTCCGTCGAAAGGACTTGTAGAACGTGATGAGTCCCCTCGGTCGAATCGAAAAGCCTTTGGCTGGCAGTGCTGTATGCGCGAACTGGGTCTGTCCGAGGATATGTTTGTCGATCTCCCGCTCGCTGCAGAAGAAATGTATCTTCGCTTCCGGCTCGATCCGGGCGATTTGCTCGGCCACGGCCAGGGCCGGGTATATATGTCCCCCTGTGCCACCGCCGGCAAAGAAGAAACGTGCGTCGCCCATAATCCGAGCCTCCCTGCTGGGTAGGGGCAGGCCCGTGTGCCTGCCCCGGGCAACGACATCACGTTGCCCCTACGGCTGATACAGCCGAATATCATCAATGTATATCGTACCCGATCCACCGGCTGA
>CAYZAH010000499.1:1760-4040 GCA_964475805.1 uncultured Pirellulales bacterium
CCCCACCTGGGTCCAGTCGCGCGGCGCCGTCAGCGTCATTGTCGCTTCCGAGTACCCCACACCGGCTTCGTTCGTGTACAAAAGCGGCATGGATTGCGACCCGCTGTGAATGATGGTCCGCTCAGCATAAGGCGGCATAAGATACCCCACCTGCGCGCCGTTGTCGGCAACCCCAAAGCCGTCGATCCACGTCTGCCAGATAGCCTGACCCGCTGCGTCGTCATCGGTGTAACTCTCGAAATCCTCGACGAGAAGGAAGTCGCCCGTAGTGAAAATCCAGAGAGGCCCTTTGGCCACGTTGCCCTGGCCATCGACCTCGTCGACGCGCCAGTAGTACGTTGCGTCCGCGTCCAACAAGCCGGGATCGTAACTCTCATCCCCAAGGGACTTGGAGCCTTTGTATTCGGGCGCGCCGGTATCGGCGTTGCGCACGGCTTGTGCATCTGTGCCCATGTAAAGCTGGTGCGAAGCGGCGGAATCCGCCGGCGTCCAGCTCAGTGTCGCATTCATGGCCACGTCCGTCGCTGCATACGCCGGCTGTGGACTTCCAACAGCGCCCGGCGTCGTAAAGCTCCAGACGTTGCCTTTGTACGTTCCGGCCCCGTCGAATTCGTCAACTCGCCAATAGTAGACCTTTTCTTTTTCGAGCGGGCCGGGCTTGTAGCTTGCTCCACCCAGAGGTGCTCCTCCGGCGGCGTTGCTCACCTGGTCAAAATCATCGCCAAAATAGAACGTGTGTAATATGGCCCCGAAGCCGGGTGTCCAAGTCAAGGTGACATTGTTCGCGTCCGCCACGGCGGCGCCGTCGGCGGGCTTGGGATTGTATGCCGTCTTGGGTGGAATCGAGAAGCTCCAGACGGAACCTTTCCAGGGGCTGTCCGGATTCGCTTCATTAACCTCGTCGATGCGCCAGTAATACGTCGTGCCCGGAACCAGACCGTCCGGATAAGCAAATCCGGGGAAGCCCGCCACGGCGAACGTGTCCGCCTGGTTGCCCCGGAAGACTTCCGAGTCGCGCGTGGCTTCGTCGACCGCGTCGAAATCATCGCCGAGATAGACGTCATGCGAAGCCGCAAGCTGCCCGGCCTTCCAGGAAAGCGTCACCCAGGTAGCCGGATGTGAAGCGCCGTCTTGCGGATCAGGTCCGAATGCATACGGCCACGGCTTACCTTCCATCGCACTGAGCAACTCGACCTCCGACAAGGCGTGATCGTAGATACGGACCTCGTCAAGAATACCGTCCCATGGGAATCCCCGGTTCGCGTCCAGATCGCCGACCCACAGAGACGCACCGCCCGCGTCCACGGCGCTGTCCGGATGATCGCCGCTCGTCTCCAGGACTCCGTCGATGAAGATCTTCATCTTCTCGCCGGGAGCGCCCTGCCCGTCAAAAACCACGGCGACGTGGTACCACGTATCGTCTTGGAGGGCCGTCTTGGATTGAATGATCCCCGCATAGTTCACGCGGGCTTCGATGAGCTGGCCCGTCCAGAGAAACACGTTGTACGAGTCGGCGTCCCCGGTCGTGACTCTCTTGGAGACGATGCACATGCCTTCGTGGCTGGCAATGTTGCGAGGCAACACCCAGGCGGCGATGCTCAAGGCCGACATGCCCTCCAGCTTGGGGACGCTCGGAACCTCAATGCGGTTGGCGGTGTCGCCATCGTACTCCAGGCCCTTGCCGATCTGCCCATCGACCAAATTCAGCGAGCCATGAAGCACGACGGTCGCGGGATTGGCCGAGGTGTCAACCGGGTTCTGGGCATTGTCGCACGGCAGATGAAAAACGAGACTCGCCGAGGCGTTGCTCACCAGCACCAGCATCACAATGAATGACGTTAGACAGATGAATCTCTTGAACATAGTAGTCCTCCTTCAAAAAAGGTTCTGCGCCATTTATACCAAATGCCCCGGCCTTACGTCAAGCGCCGATCGTTGGGACTGGCTGGTTTTGACGGTGCCTTCCCGTCAAAAGCTGCCTGTCCCCTTGAAATGAAAGGGACAGTCAGCCCGCCTTCGGCGGGCAGACAGTCCCGTGAGGCAGTCCACGGCGCCGCCCCTACGATTCTGGTTCCGGTGCCGGCGGATACAGGCGGATGTCGTCGATGTAGATCGTGCCTGAGCCGCCGGATGATCCGACGCCAGCTTTTGTACCCAAGCCAACGGCAATGCTGCTCACGCTGGCAAGGTTAATGCCTTGGTCGGCAAACGCCTGGAGCGGAATTCGCCACTCGGTCCACGTGCTGATTGTGGCCGCGGCAGGATCGTCGTTGGCCACAA
>CAYZAH010000500.1:0-4037 GCA_964475805.1 uncultured Pirellulales bacterium
AACGGGTGGCCGAGTTAGCTTCTCCTACGGGGCAATGGCCGGAGGCGATCAATCCGCGCACCGGCACAGGCTGCATGGGAGACGGACAACACGTCTGGGCCTCCGCCGAGTGGATCATGATGATGATGAACAGTTTCGTCCTCGAACGGAACGAGCGGCTGATTTTCGGCGCCGGACTGTTCCCGGAATGGCTTAATGACGAAGGCCGTATCTCCACAACAGACGTGCATACGATCTGGGGACCGGTTCAGGTCCAGGTCACGTCGGGCCCCTCGCAAGTGACCGTTAGCTGGGAGGGTCGATGGCATTCGAGCATTCCCGAGATTGAGATTCGCATCCCGGGTCTCTCGCCCACACGAGTGGAAAAAGGACGAACAAGCATCCAAATTCAACGTGAGGATAGAAGATGAATATCCTGATGATGACAAACACCTATGTGCCTCACGTGGGTGGTGTGGCGCGTTCCGTGGCCGCGTTTACAAGTGAGTTACGTCGTTTCGGACATCGCGTTGTCGTCGTGGCTCCGGAATACGAGGATGATCCCAACGACGAAGAAGATACGATCAGGATACCGGCGATCCAGCATTTCAACGGCAGTGATTTCTCGGCGGTCTTGCCGATACCTGGCTTTCTTGACGCACACTTGCATCGTTTTCAGCCGGACGTTGTGCACTCGCATCACCCGTTTCTGATTGGAAGCACCGCTGTTCGGGTTGCCGCAAAACACCGAGCACCTCTCGTGTATACCCAACACACCATGTTTGAGCAGTATACGCACTACGTGCCGGTGGACGTGCCGAGGATGGCGTCCTTCGTGGTGAACTTGTGCACGGGCTACGCCAACATGGCTGAACAGGTGATTGCTCCCAGTGAGAGCGTCGCTCGAATCCTCAGGCAGCGCGGTGTCATCACGCCTGTCGAGACAATCGCAACGGGAGTCTTTCTCAGCCAGTTCGAGCATGGTGATGGTGATGCCGTCCGAGCTTCAGCGAGTATTCCCCGGGAGGCGTTCGTTGTCGGTCACGTGGGCCGGCTGGCTCCTGAGAAGAACCTGGAGTTTCTCTCGCAAGCCGTCGCGAAATTCCTTCTGGACGAGCCTGCTGCGCATTTTCTTATTGTGGGCTACGGGCCATCCGAGGAGAAGATGCGTGGACTCTTCAACCAGCATGGATTGGGAAATCGAGTCCATTTTCTCGGCAAACGACGAGACCAGGCCCTCATAGACGCCTACCACGCAATGAACGTATTCGCTTTCTCGTCGAAAAGTGAGACACAAGGATTAGTCCTGATGGAAGCTATGGCCGCCGGCGTGCCCGCGGTGGCACTGGATGCCTCTGGTGTCCGTGACGTTGTTCGGGATCGGGCGAACGGCTATATGCTGCGCGACGAACGAGCGGATGCCTTTGCCCGGGCGTTGAAGGAAGTGTGCGATCTCTCATCTCAGGCGAAGGGAGATTTCGTCGCCGAAGCCAGGCGTACCGCAGCGTATTATTCTATGGAACAGTGTGCTTCGAGAATAGAATCCGTCTACCACAGATTGATCGAGAGCCACACGGCCGACACCCAGAGAGATGAATCCGTCTGGGAAAACTCGATGGAGCAGATTAAGGCGGAATGGGAGGTACTTGCCAATTTGACGAGTGCCGTGGGACATGCATTATACGAAAGCAAGCGATAGGCGTCCCGGGAAGTTATGCCTGCACGAATAGAGGTTTTTGTAAGACGATTGAGAAGATACCTCAATCGTTCTCAATGGCACATCAAGCTGCTCGGCCTTTCGAGGGCCGACTCATCGAGTGATAGTAGAGGCCTGGTCGTTATCCAAATCGACGCGCTTTCGAGAAAGGAATTGGAGGGCGCCCTTTCGGCCGGACGTATGCCCTTTCTCAAGAATCTCATCGACGCACAAGGCTACAAGCTGCATTCTCACTACAGCGGCATGCCTTGCAGCACGGCGTCCGTCCAGGCGGAATTGTTCTACGGCGTCAAATCCGGCGTCCCGGCTTTCAGCTTCTTCGATCGACAAACCCGTCGCGTCTTTACGATGTTCAATCCACGGGACGCCCTGGAGATCGAGCAGAGGCTGGAAAAACGTGGCAAGCCGCTTCTGGCCGGCGGTAGTGCCTATTCCGACATCTACTCCGGTGGTGCACAAGAGGCGCACTTCTGCATCTCCGATCTCGGCCTCGGCGGTATTCTCAGAAATCGCTATCCCCTGAGTTTTCTAATCCTGGTTACGTTCCATCTTTACAGCCTGATTCGGACCGGGGTACTGTTGGTTGTCGAAGCAGGGCTGGCTATCATAGATTGCATAAAAGGACTCACGAGCGGGAAGGACCTCTGGAAGGAGCTCAAATTCGTGCCGTCACGCGTGGCGATGTGTATCCTGTTGAGAGAGTTGATTACGATTGGCGCCAAGATCGACGTTGCCAGGGGGATGCCCATTATTCACCTGGACTTGATGGGCTATCACGAGCAATCACACCGGCGCGGGCCAAAGTCAGGTTTCGCCCGCTGGACGCTTCAAGGCATCGACGACGCCATCAGGAGAATCTGGAAGGCGGCGCACGCCTCGGTCGCAAGAGAGTACGACGTTTGGATCTATTCAGACCACGGCCAAGTAGACACGGTCCCCTATGAAAGGAAATTCGGCAGGAGTATTCAACAAGCCGTCGCGGAGACATTCAATCAATCCTTGGCCTTCTCGGAAAGACACCATCATACGAAAAGGATAGGCTTTCTCGCCCGTATCGGTCTGCGCAAGCCGAAATTCTTCACTAAGTCTTTTCCGTCAGGCCAGATAGAGGTTCCCGACCAATCCCTGGTCAGGGCTCTGGGGCCGGCGGGTCACATTTATTTGAGCAAGTCCATCTCGCCAGAGGAAAAAGAACGGTTCGCCAAGAACCTGATACGACTGGCCCGCGTCCCTATGGTTGTTCTGCCGAGTTCGGATGTCGGTCGGGATGAAATCCGGGTCTGGACGAAAGACAACCGGTTCAGTCTGCCCGAGCAGGCACGCGAAGTATTTGACCCTACAGCACCCTTTTTTGAGGAGATGACCAGCGATTTCATCGCCGCTTGCCGCCAACCCAATGTCGGGGATATCATCATCTACGGCTGGCAAGGGGACGGGAAGGAATACTATACCTTTGCGATAGAGAACGGCTCTCACGGAGGGTTTTCTCGTGAGGAAACGGAGGGATTTGTGCTTGTGCCCAGCGACACAGCACTCTTCGATCCGCGAAAGGGGTACGCGCGACCTTCGGACCTGAGAGCCTGTGCGTTCGAGCTTCTAGGACGCCGGACGAAGGACGAGGGGCAAGGGACGGCAAACAAGAAACGCCTCGTCCATCGTCCATCCTATCCGGAAGCAAGCCGGGACTCAACACCCTCGGGTCTCCCGTCCGCGTCTGCTGACGCGACATTGCGTATCATGACCTACAATGTGCACGGCTGCCTCGGCATGGACGGCAGACTCTCGCCTCGTCGGATCGCCAGAGTAATATCACAGTACGAGCCGGATGTCGTCGCTCTTCAAGAACTCGACGTCGGACGCGCTCGATCCGGCGGGCACGACCAAGCCATGCTGATCGCAAAAGCCCTGGGCATGGACCACTACTTCCATGCATCGATGGGAATAGCGGAGGAGCAATTTGGAGACGCCGTCTTGAGCTCCTACCCTATACGGCTCGTCAAGAAAGCTCGGCTTGCACGAGAACCGCGTTTTTCCTCTCTCGAATCGCGCGGAGCACTATGGGTGGAGATCGACTTCCACGGTACGCTCACTCAGGTCATCACTACCCATCTCGGCTTGAATAGGAAAGAGCGCCTGCTCCACGTCCGGGAATTGCTGTCAGAAAGCTGGCTGGCCGAGGCGCAACGGAAAGGTCCCGTGGTATTATGTGGTGATTTCAATGCACTACCGCGTTCCAAGGTGCTCAATTTGCTTCAGGGCACACTGGTAAACGTTCAGACAGAAACAGGCAAAGCGAGGCATCGAAAAACCTGGTTCGGACGTTTTCCAATCGCGTGTATCG
>CAYZAH010000501.1:0-4035 GCA_964475805.1 uncultured Pirellulales bacterium
ACCCATATCACGATGGCGACCAGCCCGCAAATTGTGAAGTATGGCCAAAGCCCCAGGGCCACGCCGAAGCTGGTTGCGACGCCTTTGCCTCCTTTGAATTTCAGATACACAGGGAAGACATGGCCCAGGATGGCGGCACAGCCGACGGCCAGCCAGAGCGAGAGCAGGGCGACTTTTCCAGCGTCCGGCCGGCTCGATAGTGCTCGGACCAGAGGCAAAGTTGCGAACATCGGGATCGCACCCTTGAGCACGTCGAGGGCGAAGCAGACGTAGGCCCATTTCCTGCCCAGGGCGCGAGCGACGTTGGTGGCGCCGATATTGCCCGAGCCGATGGCGCGCAAGTCCTTGCCGTGGGCCTTGGCAATCAGCACTCCGAACGGCACCGAGCCGAGCAGATACGCTCCTATGATGGCGAGCGGGAATGCCATGTACGTCATTTTTGCCCTTTCTTCTGCAAGATGGACTCGTAGACGGCCATCAATTCCTTCGCCACCCGGTTGACGGAGACTTTCTCCCGGAGGTTATCCTCGGCGATAGCTTCGGACGCCTTTCGGATGTTGTCCCTATCCGTAAACCAACGGATCGCCTCCGCTAACGTCTCGACGCTCTCAGGCGTGTCGATCACCCTTCCGTGCCGGCCATTCTCGAACAGGTCCGTCGCGCCGTTGAACCTTGTCGTAATGACCGGTTTGCCCGCGGCCAGCGCTTCGAGAATGAATCGGCTGGACGGGTCGTAGAAGGTGGGCAGAACGGCAACGTCTACGATGGACAGAATAGTCTGAACGTGGCTGAGGTGCCCGAGGAAGACGACACGCTGGCTGGACGTGGTTACATTGAGTCGTTTTGAGTACCAGCGGTATCTGCGCATCTTGTCATTGCCGACCACAATCAGGCAACACTTTCGTTTTCCGTCGCGATTCGCAATTGAGACCATAGCTCGCAGCAGAGTCCCCAATCCTTTCAGTCTGAAGTTGTGTGCGACGAACAGGAATAGTACGGGATCGTCCGCTTCGCGTATTCGCACGTCGGCCAGGATTTGTGCGCGGAGCCGGTCGGCTCGATCTTTATCAATCTGCTTCGGTGTCTTGACGCCATTCCGTATGACGGTGATGCGCCGAGGATCGGTCCCGTAATGTCGTATAAATTGCTCAGCGACATATTCGGATAGAGCGGCGATCACCGGCCCGTCGGCCTGGCGGGCCAACTCAGCTTCCATTCGCAGAAGGGCGGTCCGGCGGCGATTGAAGAACGCTGTGATTTTCTTGTAGGTCTTGACTATTGTGCTCTGGTGGCTGCTGATGTGGCGTTGGATGGACTCGGCGTATGTGCCGCCTCGCGGCTGATAAACATCGGCGAAGTCGAAGGGTAAAACGCTATGAACGATGTCGTAGTCGCTCTGCGACAAGTGTTCCTTTAGTGCCTCGACGAAGATCGGATAGCTGACACGTCTACCCGGCTCATCCCGGCAAACGACGCGCACGCTCTTGGTGTTCGCCTGTGCCCTCGCTGCGAGGATGGTGACCTTGGGACCGAGTCCGGACAGAGCCGCCGCCAACTCGAACACAGAGCGTTCAGCGCCCCCGAGGGCGATCTTGGCTCGCTCGACTATGATGGCAATCTTTTTTACCATGTGTCTCGATCAGTTTATTCTATGAAAGGAACGCCCACGCCGTGCCGTTTGGCGTGACGAGCCATTCGCTCAGCCTTTCTTGTCACCCGGCGAATGACTGCCTTGTCCTCGGCCGTGAGCTTTCGCCAGCCGGCATAGGCGACGTAGAAACGCAGCCTGTCGGTCTTCGAGAAGTACCGGCCCGGCGCCGAGTAATAGACCTGGGCAAGGTCTTTCACACGGAATCGCTGAGCCAAGACCGCGGGCTTGAAGGCCCTCGCCAGGTCGATCAGAAAGAACCGGCCCTCATCATCGCAGAAGATGTGGGAAAAGTACAGGTCTCGATGACGATAATGCGTCTGGTGAAACCTCTTGATGAACTTCGCCAGCCGGGCGATGAAACCGCGGCGCAGCCTCAGATTTTCCCTCGTTGGCGGTTCGTCGAAATAGTCGGGCAGTCTGCGTTCTATCGCGTCGGCGTTCGGGATCTTCTCCGTGACGAGAAAACTCCGTTTCTCGAACAGGGCGCCCCATTGCTCTCCGTACGAAACCAGTTTGGGTACAGCTATGCCCTCGGCGGCCAATTCCATCGCCGCAGCAACCTCAAGGCGTGCGAAGCTCTTGCAGCCGCGAACCGTCAGCCAGTTCTTGAATTGATCCAGGATCGGCGGATGGTCGTAGCGCTTTAGAAAGACGGTTGTGGACTGGGCTGATCCGGGGGATTCGAGGTCGAATTGAAGACGGCTGCGATGGCGGGCAAGGTTCTTCTTCGTCAGATTCTCGGCCGCGTCGAAAGAGAAGACCGCGTCAATAGAAGTCAAGCCGAGTCGCCTCATCGCCTCCTGGTGGTTGGGAGCGACGAAGAACGATTTTGAGATTTTCACGAGTCCACGCTGCGGCATCCGTTGTCGCCCGTTATTCCACGTCGCTCAGGAAATAGTCCGAGAGCACGCCCATGAACCGGTTGTATTTGATGGCGTAATGCGACAGCCCCTCTTGTGAGAAACGCCGGGAATATTCGCCGTCCCGCTCGATCAGGTCAGGCGAGGCCCTGTTCCATTCCTCTTCATCCATCGCCAGAATCTCTTCCGTCTTATTGGCGTAGAAATCCGCTACCGGAAGTTGCGAATGCGCATTGACGAACCACGGCATGATCCGGCCGACTTTCCTCAGCAGCAGGTCATGCTCGGGGCCGAATTCCAGGCACGATTGATCGGTGAAGTTTTTCAGGCGGCTCATTTTGTCCTGGTTGATGAAACCGCCGTCGAGGCTGATCTGATGGGCTTTTGTCCCTGGAAAGGGGAAAAAGTACGTCCAGCGAAAGCGGCCCGGGCCAGCCTGGCTCATCAGCTCGACGGTTTGGAACACATCGTCGCGCGTTTCGTGTGGAAAGCCAATAATCAAAAAGACGGAGCTGTGCATGCCGTTCTCGTTCACCAATCTGATTGCTTCGATGATCTGCTCGTTGCTCATGTGGCGATTGAGAATACTGGTTCGTATCTGCGGGCTGCCCGACTCGACGCCGAACTTGACAATCTTACAATTGGCTCTCGCGAGCGCCTCAGCTCGTTGCCGGTCGAAATGACCGACGTGTGCGTTGACAACGAAGGGAATATTGCACACTTTTCTGTAGGCGTCGCAGAATTCCTCGACGTAGGCCCCGTCGAACGTGAACAGGTCGTCGTCGAAGATAAACGTCTTGACGTTGTGGTAATTTTTCAGCAGGTATTCGATTTCCCGGATCATCTGCTGGACGCTGAACCGGCGCATATAGTTGAGCTGCCTGAAGCCGCATTGCAGGTCATCCTTGTAGGCTTTGACCATCACGTGATTGAAGCAATACGTGCACGAGAAGGGACAGCCGCGCGAAGCCATCAGGCCCACCCATCCCTTCTTGGCGTCGATCATTCGCTGAAAGTCCATGCTCTCATAGTCTTTGGGGGGCAGCGTGGCGAGATCGGGCAGGGGCCGGACGGGATTGATCTTCACCGCCCCATTCTGCATGAAGGCCAGATTTCGCACATCGTTCACGGGTTGGCCTTGGTCCAGCTTCTCTACAAATTCGAGAAAGGCTTCTTCACATTCGCCGCGGAAGACGTAATCGAACAGGCCGGTCTCCAGGATTTCGCGGGCCCCGGCTAAGGTATGAATTCCCCCGATGACAAAAGGAGCGGAACACACCTTGCGAGCCCACGACGCAAGTATTCGCGTGTACGGCCACTGATTCGTAACGACTGAAAAGGCAAGGATGTCAGGTTTCTCGACGCCGATCCGCGCGTGGAACTGCTCTTCGGTGGGAAGCGGCTCGATCTCCTCGGAGAGCTGCCAGAATCCCACCTCATGCCCGGCTCTCTTGAGGATGGACGCCATGTGGGAGACTCCGTAGTTGAAGCCCAACTGTGATTCCGCCGAGGGGTAGATGAAAA
>CAYZAH010000502.1:0-4034 GCA_964475805.1 uncultured Pirellulales bacterium
GCCATTCCGGCGCCAAGCAGCAGGAGAACGGGGACGAGATTCCAGTACGCGACCTGGAGGGAAAGCTGGGCCAGGCCATAGTAGCCCCAAAGCATCACGACGATGCCCGTGATGATGAGCAGTCTGGAATCGACGTACTTCAATAGATAGCCTGCGACCGGCATGAGCATGAAGAGGCTCAAGGCCCGAGGCATCACCACCAGGCCGGACTGGTAAGCCGGGTAGCCGAGGAGACTCTGGGTGAATTGAGGCAAGATAAACGTCGTGCCGATCAAGGTGACGCCAAAGACCAGCCCGATAGCTGATCCGGCCGCCAGCGGGACGTTTCGCAGCAGCCGGATGTTGATGACCGGCTCGGAGACGTGGAGTTCCCACAGGATGAACGTGATGAACGCGACAAACGTCACCACCGCACCGACGCGGATCAGATCGGAAGCAAACCAGTTGTATTGCTGACCGCGTTCGAGAACGATCTGCATCCAGGTCACGCCCATCGCCAGGAGGATGATACCGAACCAGTCGATATGCTTTACACCCCGTTTGAGATAGGAGGGGTCGCGAATGAACGCGGCGGCCAGAAGCAAAGCGGGGATGCTGGTTGGAACGTTGATGTAGAATATCCAGGGCCAGCCGAACCGGTCCGTCAGATAGCCGCCGAGGACGGGTCCGACCGCCGGCGCGAGGACGACGCCCATACCGAAAATGGACATCGCCATCCCCTGCTCCTCTATCGGAAACGCCTCTCGAAGAATGGCCTGTGAGACGGGAATGAGCGCTCCGGCTCCGAATCCCTGGATCGTGCGATAGATGAGCATTTGCGTGAACGTCTGCGCGGTCCCCGCCAGGATCGAGCCGAGGATGAAGACGGCCAGCGACAACATGTACAACCGCTTGCGGCCTAACAGAGCGCTCCACCACCCGGCCATCGTAACCATGATAATCTGAGCGATGCTGTAACTCGTTGCGACCCACGTGATGGTCGAGAGATCCTGGCTGAATGTGCCCATCATGTGCGGCAGCGCCACGTTTACGACGGTGATATCCATGACGGCCATGAACGTGCCGAAAATCACCGTGAAGGCGACAATCCACTTATTCGGATTTTGCGTTTTGTCTGCCGCCGTTTTCATACATCCTATTTGTTTGGTTGTTCGGAACCTGCAGCGCCCCCGGCCGCTGGGCTGTTGGCATCCTCACCTCCCGGCCGGGCTATCCACGCGACATAGGGCGGTTTGTTCTCCTCGCTCTCTGACACCTGCGGCAGTTCTTTTATTTCCACCTCCGGAATGACTGACATGCCCGGAACGATGTAGTACTTGTTGGGATCGGGCTGCTCATCGAAGACGATCTTCACGGGCACGCGTTGTACGACCTTGATATAGTTCCCCGTCGCATTCTCCGGCGGCAAAAGGCTGAATTGCGCGCCGCTTCCGGCCTGGATACTGTCCACGTGTCCTCGGAACGTCACGTGAGGATAAGCATCCACCGAGATTCTTGTCGGCTGGCCGGGCTTCATGTGCGTCAGGTCTGTTTCTTTGTAATTGGCCGTGACGTAGATGTCCTCCGGCACGATCGCCATCAAAGTCTGACCCGGTACGACGTAATCGCCCGGCTCGACGGACTTATGTGTGGCGCGACCGGAGATCGGCGCGTATATCTTTACATAGGAAAGATCGAGCTCGGCCTGGCGCAGTGCAGCCTTCGCTTGCTCCACCCGAGAACCCGCTGTCTTCGACTGCGACTTGCTGTAGGCCACTTTCTGAGGCGCGGCTTTGGCGGCAGCGAGACCGGCTTGCGCTTCTTTCAGACTCGCCCGGGCCTCCGCCTGCAGGGATTCCTGTTCGGTGACTTTATCTCTGGCCGTCTGCACTGCGGATTGAGCCTGCGCGACTTTAGCTTGTGCGACTGCGACCTGCTTTCTTGCGGCTTCGAGGTCGGCGCTCGATACCTTGACCGCCGCAATCGCATGGTCAAGTTGCTGCTGTGTCGCCGAATTGGCGTCGTACATTTGCTTATATCGCTTAAAGTCCGTCATATCTTTCTCGTAGACGGCCTCCATTGCCATGACCTCCGCCCGGACCTGCTGCAAAGAGCTCTCAGCCACGTTAACATCGGCCAGCCTCTGGGAGAGCTCGCTCTTGGCGGACGCCAACTGAGCGTTTGACGTATCCACCGCCGAGGTCGCGAGTTCAACCGAGGCGTTCGCGTCTGCCAGCGCAGCATAAGACGTCGTACTGGTCAGCGAGACATTGATGTCGGCCGATTCGTTTTGAGACTGCGCTGTCGAGAGCGCTGCACGTGCCTGCTCCACTTTGGTTTGAAAATCACGCGGATCAAGCTCAGCAACCAAATCTCCCTCCCTGACCAGTTGGTTGTCATTGACGTACAGCTTCCACACGTGGCCGGCCACGCGCGAGGACAACGACGTGACGTGAGCATCTATGAACGCATCATCCGTTTTCGCGTGGGAGACCCTGTACTGATAGTAAGGGATGCCGACGATCAACCCTGCTACAACGATTACCACCAAAATAAACGATATGACCCATTTGCGACCTTTCTTGGGTTTCTGATCTTGCTCGTTGCTCTCGCGCTCTGTCATCATTCTCCACTCTCAGTATGAATTTCGATGTCACCCGGGGCCGAAGTATCGCCGGCGGGGACATTCTCAAGCAACTCTTTGAATCCCGACGTGAGACTCTCTGCATCGAACCGCCCCAGAATCCGCATCAGGTTGAGGAAGTAGATCTTCTCGTTGAATCTCGCCTCCGTCAGAGACAGGCGGGCGTTGAGCAACTGGTCCCTGGCGATCAGAGTATCGAGGTTCGTCGCCAGGCCGTTGTTGTAGGCATAGGTAGAGCGCTGCAATTGTTCTTCCGCCGCTCTGACCTGGGTCTCCAGCTCTTCGGCTTGCCTGAACACGTCGTTGTAGTTCTCAACCGCCACCGTTAGCTCCTCGTTAATCCGCCGCTGCAGATATACCTCGGCCAGCTTGGCCTGGCGCAGCCTCGACCACGCCGTCCGAACGTCGTCATGGATCAGACCCGCCGAAAAGATGGGCAAGTTCAAACCCAGCGAACCTATCCAGTCCACGTCGGACGGAAAACTCTGCCTGCTCAGGAAATAGGTAAAATTCAACGATATTGACGGAAAGTACTGACTCCACGCTTGCTGCAACCCGTGGGCCGCCGCTTCGACCTGAAAAGCAGCAGCCTTGAGGTCGTCACGATATTCCCAGGCCGTCGAAAGTAACTGCTCATTGGGTGGCAACTGACCCGGCAACTGAAGCGTGTCCGAAAGAGAACCGCTAACCAACGACGCATTGACCAGAAACGCTAACGTCGCTCGCCCCGTAGACACGTCGTTTTGGGCTTTGATCAAAGCTACCCGCGTTTGAGACAGTTGAGCCTCGACCTGCACCACGTCGAGCTTCAGCGCCGTGCCCGCCTTGTACTTGTTCCGCACGTCTGTTACCCGGTCGCGCTGCACGGCCACAGAATTCTCCAGGACTTTCGCCCGTGCTTCGGCAAGCAAGACCTGGTAGTAAACCCTGGCGACATCCAACAGTATCGTCGACTTAAGGTCCAGGAGCAGACTTCGTTGTTGCTGCGCTACAGATTCCGCCCTCTTCGAGTTGGCCACGTCACCCGGAACGTTGAGATTCATCTCCGCACTGACCGGCTGGTCAAACGCATGAGGCGGCACGAAGCTGCTGGCGACGCTCGCCGCGCCCGTAAAAGTGACTTTCTCCTGCTCAGTGTACGTCGGCATATAAGCTATCTTCGGCAGAAAATTCGACGCCGCGCGGTCCTTGTCTATCAGCTTCTGCAAATATTCTTCGCCCTTGATCGCCAACTGCTCATTATGCCAGTTTGCCATCTCCAGCGCCGTCGCCAGAGCCAACGGCTGGTTGGGTTCCAGCGGCTCCGGAGCCTTGGCGTTCTTCCCTCGCAAGACGTCCTGGTAATACGCCTGCTCCTTCTCCTGATTGACCTTGCATCCCGTGAAGGCGACGGCAATGACAGTCAAAAAAA
>CAYZAH010000503.1:0-4028 GCA_964475805.1 uncultured Pirellulales bacterium
TTCCCTACCGCTGGCAAGATGCCAGCGGGACGCAAGGCCGGGACGGCCTCGCCACAGAAGGCCATCGTGACAAAGTTGCCACTCGCTGCGAGTTAAATTCAAGTTGCGACGGGTGGCAGCCTCAAGCGCAGCTTGGGGATGGCTGCAACCGAAACCACCCCACCACAATTGGCTATGCTTTTTTCATTCTTGCGGGCTTGTGGAGCGGTCCCTATAATGCGTTTCCGGAAGTGAAGGCCGGTGGGCGTGCAATGCACAGCCTGCCGAATCGGGTCATTCTAAGTGGCATTGCGGGAGGCGCATGGATGTTAGGACTTGAGCTGATCGACTGGATCGTCATCGTCATCTACCTGCTGGGGATTACCTTTATCGGTCTATGGGCGGTGAGGAAAGTCCGCAGCTCGGCCAGCTTCTTCATCGGCGATCGCAAGTTCGGAAAGGTCATGATGGCGTTCTTCATGTTCGGCTCGGGAACGCACTCGGACCAGGCGGTCAGCGTCTCGGCCAAGACCTACAGCACGGGAGTGTCGGGCATCTGGTATCAATGGCTCTGGCTCTTTGTCACGCCGTTCTTCTGGCTGATTGCGCCGTTCTTTCGCCGGATGCGTGCGGTGACGACTGGTGACTTCTTTGAAGTTCGTTACGGCCGGAGCGTTAGCGGGCTGTATGCTGCGATGGGTATATTGCCATTGACGGTGGCCCTCGGTGTGATGCTCAAAGGCTCCGGGGCGATGGTCCAGGCCGTCTCCGGCGGAGCGATAAGCTCGGAATTCGCTATCATAGCCATGACGGTCATTTTTCTGATTTATGGCATAGCGGGCGGGCTCAGCGCCGCGATCGCCACTAACTTCGTACAAGGGTTGTTGACGATTGTCTTGTCGTTTTTGATTTTGCCGTTTGCCTTGAGTAAGGTCGGCGGTATGAGCGGCTTGCGGGAGTCGATCTCCGATCCGCACATGCTGTCCCTTGTCTCTCCGGGCGAGATTACTCTGTTCTACATTGTCATCATTGCCCTTAATGCCTTGGTCGGCTGGGTGACGATGCCCGAGACGATGGCGAATTGTGCGGCGGGAAAAACGGAAATGGAGGGAAGAACAGGCGTGACCGTCGGCATCTTCGGTAAACGAATATGTACGATTGCCTGGATGCTCACGGGTCTGTGCGCGGTGGTGTTGTACGCTAAGCTTGCCGATCCTGATCTGGCTTATGGCAAGATGGCACGCGACCTGCTGCCCGGGATTGCTCCCGGCCTGGTCGGGCTGTTCATTGCGTCCATGCTCGCTTCCGTCATGAGCACGTGTGATTCACTGATGGTGATCGCTTCGGCTCTGTTCACCGAAAACCTGTACAAGAAATTCTTCGTGATTGGTAAGCCTGACAGGCACTACACCTTCGTCGGCCGCATCGCATCGGCGCTGGTCGTGCTATTAGGCATCTTTGTTGCTTTCAATTTGGAAAGCGTCGTCGACGGTCTGGAATTCTACTGGATGGTCTCGGCGCTCATGGGGATCGCTTTCTGGGTGGGACTCTTCTGGCGTCGTGCGACGGCTGCCGCTACCTGGGCTGCCACGTTGACCAGTTTGGGGGCTTTTCTTTTCACCAGCACGAATCCGCTGGGTATCCCCTGGGATTTCAATACGCACTTTGCGGACAAACTGCCGGCGTTCATGTTGTGGGAGGACAAGCTTTACCTTCCCTGGCAGATGATTATTTATTTGAGCGCTGGTTTTGTCGTCATGATTGTGGTGAGCCTGTTTACAAAGAGGGTCCCGGCTGAAAGCCTGGACCGGTTTTACGCTTGCTTGCGAACGCCCATCGGATCCGATGAACCGGAGGCGGAGCCTTTCACGCTGCCTGCGGGTGTACAGCCGGGGCCGCGAAATGTTCTCATACAACACCCCGATTTCGAGATACCCAAGCCGACCCTCGTCGGCATTGGCGGCTTTCTGGTCGCCTGGGTCGGCGTGGCTTTGCTCATTGGGGCGGTGTATTGGATAATCCAAGGGTAGAACAACGAATATCGAAGTAAGAGGGCGGAGCGCAAGAACAAACGGTGCTACGTGACTTCGATATTCGATATTCAATGCAACGTTAGGGAGTTGTCCTGATGATACGATCTTTTGTGTTGTCAATGTTGGGCTTGTGCCTGCTGAGTGTGTCTTGTGCTGGGAAGAAGACGATGGACTCGATGAATCCGCCAGCAAAAGAGGAGGCTCGCCTGGTCATACTGGACCCGGGGCATTATCACGCCTCCCTGGTGCAAAAGAGCATGTACGACCAGGTGGACCCGACGGTCTACGTGTACGCCCCGAACGGGCCTGACGTGCGCGAGTATCTAAACCAGATTCTCAGATTCAACAGCCGGCCGGAGAATCCGACTCATTGGCGAGAGGAAGTCTATACCGGTGATGATTTCCTCGAAAAAATGGTCGCCGACAAACGTGGGAACATCGTCGTAATCTCCGGCAACAATCGTAGAAAAACCGAGTACATCGAGACCTCTATCGATGCCGGCTTCAATGTTTTCTGCGATAAGCCCATGTGCATTGACCCCGATGGCTTCCGTGTCTTGAAGCAGGCCTTTGCCACGGCCCGCGAGAAGCATCTGCTGCTCTACGACATTATGACCGAGCGCTACAATGTCACCTGCATTTTGCAGAAGCTGCTCGTTCTCGACAAGGACCTCTTCGGCGAGATGGAGACCGGCTCCGTTGATAACCCGGCCGTCGTCAAAGAAAGCGTTCACCATTTCTTCAAGTACGTTGCGGGCGCCCCGATCCGGCGGCCCGCCTGGTACTTCGATACGACGCAACAGGGCGAGGGGCTGGTGGACGTGACGACGCACTTGATCGACTTGGTGATGTGGACGTGTTTTCCGGAGCAGGTTCTCGACTATAGAAGCGACGTCGAGATGAAGCAGGCCCGCCGATGGCCCACGGTGATTACGCCTGAGCAATACGAGAAAGTCACGGGAATGGCCGGGTTCCCCGATTATCTCAAGACGAAGCTGAACGATCAGGGTGCGCTGCCTTGCTATGCCAACGGGCAGATGATCTACACGCTCAAAGGCGTTTGTGTGAAGCTGTCGGTGACGTGGAATTTCGAGGCGCCGGAAGGGGGCGGCGACACGCATCACTCGTTGTTTCGAGGCACGAAGGCCCACGTGATTATCCGCCAGGGCAAAGAGCAGAATTATCGGCCGGAGGTGTACGTCGAGCCGTCGCCGGGTGGCGACGCCGATGAGCTGGCCGCCGCTTTGGGAAAAACCGTCGCTTCTCTGCAATCTCGATATCCGGGTTTGAGCACAGAACGAGCAGGGAGTGGCTGGCACGTGGTGATCCCCGATAGTTGCCGCATTGGGCACGAGGCTCACTTTAGAAAGGTCATGGAAACCTATCTTGGCTATCTGCCAAAGGGTCGGTTGCCCGATTGGGAGGTTTCCTACATGATTGCCAAGTACTACATCACGACTCGGGCGTTGGAGATGGCGAAGCAATGACGAGCACATTAGCATTATTGGGCGGTGACAAAGCCGTCGTCTCCGAACGGCCTGATCTTTTTGCCTGGCCCATTGTTACCGAGCGGCATGAGCAAGCCGTGCTGGACGTATTGCGTGCTCGCCAGATGTCGGGCATCGAGATAACGAAACAGTTCGAGCGGAAATACGCCGAAGCGCTCGGCAGGAAGTACGGCCTGGCCTATCACAACGGGACCGCTGCCATCTTAGGCGCCATGTACGGTGTGGGTATCGGGCTTGGCGACGAAGTGATTTGCCCGAGTATCACGTACTGGGCGTCGGTCGCGCAGGCTTATACGCTCGGCGCCACGCCGGTCTTTGCGGACGTCGATCCCGAAACGATCTGCATCGACCCCGGGGACATCGAGCACCGAATCACACCGCGAACCAAGGCCATCGTCGTCGTACACTACGCGAGCATGCCGGCTGATATGGACGCGATTATGAAAATCGCCGGCAAGCACAATCTCAAGGTGCTCGAAGACGCCTCTCACGCTCACGGCGCCCTATA
>CAYZAH010000504.1:0-1292 GCA_964475805.1 uncultured Pirellulales bacterium
CCCGCGTGCCCGCCCACACTCTACCGAGACGGTCGACAGCCACCGCACGCACGTCATTGCACCCGTCCTCTTCGCCCAGAGGAAAAGCCTCGTGGTATTCCTGCACGAACGGCGCATCTGCGATGCCCGGTTCTGGAGTACCTGCAACAGATACACCTAACAACAGAAATAGCACGCTAAAGGAATATAGCACAGTCTTGATGATTCTGGATTCGCCTGTAAAGATCATATCAACACCACCTGCGCTTTCGAGCCGACAGAAATCATGAAACCTGATGCCTACACAGCGTATACCGGATGGCCCGTAGGCAATTGAGTCCCGTTTTGCGATGAGGCATTCGATAAGCAAGTATACTGGATTCTACACAAACCACAACAAGATAACGGACGTGTCCCTCTGTCGAGATGGTACAGCGAATGATCTCGGCTTGACATAGGGGGTATGAGGTCTTAGACTATGAGTGCGCCGCAAAGGTCCTCTCGCGGAGGTCGTGCGAGGATACGAGCGACAATGGAGCCGGCGGGCTCCTGCAGGAGTTGGAGTCACAAAACACTGAGGAAAATCTCCAGGATTCCAGATAAGCAATGGACACAATGTGCTCCAGACAGAAGAAGGCATTTACACTGATCGAGCTGCTGGTCGTCATCGCTATCATCGCTCTGCTGTTAGCGATTCTGATGCCGGCGCTTAGCCGAGCGCGGAAGCAGACGCGGGCCGTCGCGTGCATGTCTAACCTGAAACACTGGGGGCTTATCTTCAAGATGTACACGGACGACAATAACTACTCGTTCTACGGCGCCTGGTCCACGACGGAGCAAGGGCACGTGTGGATCGGCGCACTCAAGCCCTATTATCAAGACGAGCACATCAATTTCTGCCCGTCGGCTACCAAGCCGGACGCTACCAATGAGACGGGTTTGTGGGGCGGAGCTTCCGAGGCATACGGCATCTTCCCAGAGAACGATTCCCGGTACGGATACGCCAGCCTGGCGGGCAGTTACGGGATCAACGATTACGTAGGGGACCCGGCCAAAGCCCGATACCCCGACAGCGTCATCGGCGACCACGCCTGGTACTGGTCCAAACCCGACGTGAAAGGCGCGTCTCGCATTCCGCTGTTTCTCGACGCGGTGTGGCTCGGCGGCATGCCGACGGATGCAGATGCTCCTCCAACAGGCCAGAGCGGAACGGGTGGTTCAGGGATGATGCAGCGATATTGTATCGACCGCCACAACGGATGCGTCAACGCCGTATCAGTCGATTTTTCCGTGCGCAGGGCTGGACTCAAGGA
>CAYZAH010000504.1:1392-4028 GCA_964475805.1 uncultured Pirellulales bacterium
TCTGCCCGGCTCCTGAAGTAGATGACGGTTCGCTTGTCGTTCCATTTCTGCACAGCAGCATGACCGTCCATAAAGCTGAACGTGGCGGAGTTGCTGTGGTATAAGCCCAACGGATCCCATAGCGAATTCGTCCCTGGCTCGTAGGACCAGCCATCCACGTTGTGGTTCGCGCCGGGAGCGTCATATATCTCCTCAACAAAGAGCATCTTTGAGGCGGCGTTCGTGAAGTCCGTCAGCCTCCTCGGATCAGTTCGCTCCGTTGCCCTGAGGAAATCCGGCAGAGAATAGCTGCGGTACAGCAAATGCTGCAATTCCCGGCCATTACTCGTACCTTGTCGCATCCGATCATCGCCCGGGCAGTGATAAGCGCCGACGTCCTTAACGTAGGGAAAGAGCACGCCTTCCCTCAGCCCGTTATACCGCTGCTCGAGCGTAACCGCTCCCGAAGGCATTTGTCGAAAGGTGCCGTTTGCCTGATAATCGAGTGGCGGCATCACCCAGGGGGGAACTCCGTTGGTGGGAGCGTACCTTGCCATTCCTCCGCATATCTTGCTGTCGCTCTCGTCGGCATACATAACGTAGGCCATTCCCAGGGTCCTCTGATTCGCCATGCACGCAATTCCCCGAGCCTGTTCCTTGACAATCTGGAGGGCCGGCATCAGGATAGCCAGCAGGACGGCGATGATCGCAATCACAACCAGCAACTCGATGAGTGTGAAGCCACTTCGCTTGTTCATGTTTTCATCTCCTTCGTCTTTAGCCAAATGCACCGCGACTTATCTACCATTGTTTTTGATGAAGTGGTCGGGCACGGGAAACTGCGAGCAGAGCAGCAGCGATTCCTTCCCAACTTCTTCAATAACCGCTTCATTATCGACATTTTCGGCGACTTTATTGATCAGGCGGGCGATTTCTCTGGCCTGATCTTCTTTCATGCCCCGTGTCGTAATCGCCGGCGTACCTAATCGCAGGCCGCTCGGATTAGCCGGCGGCGACGGGTCGTTCGGGATGCTGTTGTAGTTCGTCACAATACGGGCCCGGTCCAGCGCCTTAGCAAGCTTTTTGCCCGGAATGTTCTTGTTGCGCAGGTCGATAAGCATCAGGTGGTTGTCCGTACCTCCCGAGCTGAGGTTGAAGCCGTATTCGAGCAGCTTCTCGGCCAGGGCCTTGGCGTTCTTGAGGATCTGCTTTGCGTAGGCGACGAACTCGGGTGTATCGGCCTCGGCCATTGCGACGGCGATTGCCGTCATCGTGTGCATGTGCGGACCGCCCTGCAAACCGGGAAAAACGGCCCGGTCTACCTTCTTGGCGTGCTCGTCCTTGCAGAGCAGCATCCCGCCGCGAGGGCCGCGTAGTGTCTTATGGGTCGTGGTCGAGACAATATCGGCGTAAGGGACGGGGCTCTTGTGGATACCGGCGACCACCAGGCCCGCGATGTGGGCAATGTCGCTAAGGTGATAAGCCCCGACCTCAGCAGCGATCTGGCCGAAAACCTCAAAATCAATCTCCCTCGGATAGGCCGTAGCGCCGGAAATGATGAGTTTTGGCCTGTGCTGTTTGGCCATATCCCTGACGTGATCGAAGTCGATCCGTCCGGTCTCGGGATTCACGCGATAGGAGACAGACTTGAAGAACTTGCTCGTCAGGGAGACCTTGCCGCCGTGCGTCAGGTGGCCGCCGTCCGTGAGCGACATGCCCATGATGGTATCGCCCGGTTCGACGAGCGCGTTGTATGCGGCCATATTAGCAACTGAGCCGGAGTAGGGCTGAACGTTAGCGTGATCGGATTTGAACAGCTTTTTGGCACGATCCTGGGCTATCTTCTCGATCAGGTCGGTGACCAGTTGGCCCTCGTAGTAGCGGCGGCCGGGATAACCCTCAGCGTACTTGTTCGTCAAGCAACCGCCGCTGGCCAGCATGACTGCCCTGGAGACGTAGTTCTCCGAGGGGATCAGCCGGATGGCCCCGCTTTGGCGTGCCCGTTCCTGCCGCATCAACTCGTAAATCTGTGGATCGTACTGCTCAAGCGCATTCATCATATCTGTCACTCCGTAAACTGCCTCTGTTCAGATCGGCGAAATCGTTACGCCTCACTGATATTCGAGGCCCTGCCATCCATATCTTGAATCCTGAGTCCTCAGTTTTATAGTAGCATAATGCGATTTCCGACACAAGCCATTTATTTATTGACAAAAATTGGCCGAACAATACTATATTGCGGTCTTATAATCTACGGGACTGGTTTGGTGAGAATGGATGTCCGAAGACAATAGCAAAGCGGCGGCCAAAGCTCAGGCATTTTTTGATAAAGCGCGCGCCGTGGCCGAAACGGGAAATTTCGACTATGCGATCGATATGTACCTTCAGGGTTTGCGCCACGACCCCGATGCGCTGATGGAGGGCCATCTGCCGCTGTGCGAACTGGCATTTCAGCGACGGGAAAAAGGCGGCAAGAAGTCGTCCGTGATGGACAAAGTCAAACGCCTGCGAGGCAAAACGCCGCTCGAACAGATGCTCAACGCCGAATACCTCTTCGTGAAAAACCCGCATCGTATGGCACACGCCGAGGCGATGCTGAAGGCCGCCGTGGCGGGCGGCTACGTGAAGACCGCCGGCTGGATCGCCAATTTGATCTT
>CAYZAH010000505.1:0-1321 GCA_964475805.1 uncultured Pirellulales bacterium
CGCTGCGGTGGGCGGCGATCATGTATTCCTTGCTTTTCGGGGCCAGGCGGCCAGCGAGCAGTGCTCCGGCGGTTGAGATAAAGCCATCAATAATAATCGGTTTTTTCAGGGCCGCTGCACCGAGAACCACGATCTGACCGGAGCCGGCCTCGGCGGGAACGACGTAGGTCTCCAGCCTGTTGCCGTTGTTTACATCGGCCACAAGAACGGACTCGTAAGGCAGAATTCCAGCCGCCTCCATCAGCGCCGAGTCGATCGCGATGCTGCCCGGATAGTGCAGCTTCGCTTCCGTCACCCTTCCGCGATGCAACTTGCTTTTCAATATCTTTATAAACATAAGCTCTGACTCAGACTGAACTTAGTCTTCATCCTGTTCAACGAGCATTCCATACCGAATGTTCTACGCCTTTCTTTGCTCACCGCCGACCTGCACCAACGGAACCCCGAACAACCGGCATTATACGCGGCTACGCACCCGCGTCCACCATAATGTTGTCGATGAGCCGGGCCGGGCCGATTCTGACGGCCACGGCGACCAGCACTCTTCCGCCAACCGCTTGAACGTCCTCGAGCGTCTCGGCGTCGACAATACTAACGTATTCGATCTTGATCAATGCCACCTGCTCCAACATCCCTCGCATTCGGCCAACGATCTGTCCGGCATCCGACACGCCGGCATCAATCATTCGGCGACATTCCTGTAACGATGCATAGATTACCGCCGCGTCTTGCTTTTGCCGGTCGTTTAGATATTGATTCCGGCTGCTGACCGCCAACCCGTTCGGCTCCCGGACCGTTGGGCAAACAACAATCCTGAGCGGCATATTCAAATCAGCGACCATCCGCTGAATCACAATCGCCTGCTGGCCGTCTTTTTGCCCGAAGTACGCTGCGTCGGGTTCGACAATATTGAACAGTTTCGCACATACGGTTGTCACTCCGCGAAAATGTCCCGGCCGGCTTCGCCCGCACAACGGCTCGGTCAGCTTCTCGACCGTCACCCACGTCAGATTCTCCGCCGGGTACATCTCCTTAGGCGTCGGGGCAAAAACTACGTCAACGCTTGCCTTCCTGCAAATCGCCAAGTCAGCTTCGAGCGGACGGGGATATTTCTCGTAATCCTCGCCCGGGCCAAACTGCGTGGGATTGACAAAAATGCTTACGATGACGAAGTCGCCATTGTTCACCGCCGCTTCGATCAGCGAAACGTGCCCGACGTGCAGGGCCCCCATCGTCGGCACCAGGCCGATCTTCCGACCCCGCTCACGAGCGGTTCTCACCAGGCTTCTGACCGATTCAATTGTCGTTGCAACGTCCATCT
>CAYZAH010000505.1:1421-4007 GCA_964475805.1 uncultured Pirellulales bacterium
CTATAAGCTGACCGTGTAATATCCTATCTGGTGCACCAGGCACTCAACGTCGGCGGCTTGCGAGGTTGAGACGCGGATTACGGGACATCTGTTCCAATCCTCGAAGAGCCGGTCGTAGTCAGAGCCGAGCGCTTCGAGAAACGATAACTCAATTCGCTGCTCGTACGGCCGGTTCCGGCTGTGGATCCGTTCGAGACACTCCGCTGCCGGATCGTGCATGTAGATCACCAGCACGGGCGAAGCAACCTTCGCGGCAAACGGCGGATAAATCTCCTCGTACAGAGCTAATTGCTCCGCGTCCAGCAGGCGGCGGGCGTAGATCAACTCCTTGTCGAAGACGTAATCGCCGACGCTCATCCGGCCCGGCGCCAGCGCCAACGGGTCCAACTGCCGGGCCCTGTGCACCAGAAAGAACAACTGCGAATCCAGGGCCAATTCCTTCTTACCCGCGTACACCTCCGGCAAGAATGGGTTCTCATCGTAGGGTTCCAGCAGGACCTCACAGCCAAACCGGTGCGCCAGCTTTTTGACTAACGTCGTCTTTCCGGCTCCGATATTGCCGGCGACGCTAACAAGCTGCGGCTTATCGGCGTCGAGCGCGAAATCCCCGCCGTTCAACCGCGCCTTCAGCTCGCCGACCGACACGTTCAGCACCGGATGAACCAGCCCGGCGTCGAGCTGGCAGAGGCCGGTCAGCACAAACGAACGTAAGTGCATCTGCGAATGTGGAATCGTCAGGTCCGCCGTATCCATAATCTGGTCGCCGAACAGCAAAATGTCCAGATCAATCGTCCTCGGCCACCACTTTCCCCGTCGGACTCGCCCCAGCTCTGCCTCAATCTCATTGATTCTTCCGCGCAGTTCCGTCGGACTTAGGCTTGTCCCAATCTCAACAACGGCGTTGAGGTATTTTGGCTGCGAGGTTGACGCCAACGGCTCCGTCTCTATGATGTCACTCACGCGGGCGACTTGGATTCGCTCCGTTTCGGCGAGCAACTTATTGGCCCGGTCGATGCTGGCCTTTCTATCGCCCAGGTTGCTGCCGAGCCCAATATATGCCGTGGTCTCTCCCATCACGAAATCGCTTTGATCCGTTCGAGGGCTTCTCTGACGTCCTCCGGCCGGCCGAAAGCGGTGAGCCTGAGGTAGCCCTCCCCCGCCGAGCCGAAGCCCGCGCCGGGCGTGCTCACGACGTGGGCCTTATTCAGCAGCGTGTCGAAGAATTCCCAGGAGCCGACGCCGGCCGGCGTCTTGAGCCAGATATAGGGAGCGTTAACCCCGCCGTAGACGGTGTAGCCGATCTTGCCGAGCGTCTCGCGGATGAGTTTCGCGTTGGCCATGTAAATGCCGATTGTCTTGCGGACTTCTTTCCTGCCCTCTTCGGTATACGTGGCCGCCGCTCCGGCCTGGGTGACATACGAGACACCGTTGAACTTAGTGCAATGCCGCCTCTTCCATATCGGACCGACTTCGACTGCCGCGCCATCTTTCGTGTAGGCCTTCAATTGTTTCGGCACGACGGTAAAGGCGCATCGCAAACCCGTGAAGCCGGCGGTCTTCGAGAAACTCCTGAACTCGATCGCGACGTCTTTGGCGCCCTCGACCTCGTAAATCGAATGTGGGATATGTGGTTCGGAAATATATGCCTCATAAGCCGCGTCGTAGAGAATAATGGCTTTGTTTCGTTTAGCGTAGTCTACCCATCGCCCTAATTGCTCCTTCGTCGCCACGGCCCCCGTCGGGTTGTTCGGGAAGCACAGGTAAATCATGTCCACCTTTTCATCAGGCGGGTCGGCCACGAAGTGGTTCTGCTCGGTACAAGGCATGTAGACGATCCCCTCGTACCGCCCGGGTCCGGATGCCCCGCCGGTCCGGCCGGCCATCACGTTCGTATCCACGTACACCGGGTAAACGGGATCCGACACGGCCACGACGTTGTCCAGCCCGAATATCTCCTGCATGTTCCCGGTATCGCACTTGGTCCCATCGCTGATGATGATCTCGTCGAGATCGAGCTCCACGCCGCGAGCTTTGTAGTCAGTGTCGGAAATCGCTTGTCTGAGGAATTCGTACCCGATGCCACCGTCGTCGTAACCCCTGAAGGTTTCGGCCCGGCTCATTTCTCCGACCGCCTTAGTCATCGCCTCGACCACCGCCGGCGCCAACGGCTGCGTCACGTCACCGATCCCCATGCTGATGATCTTCGCCTCCGGATGAGCCGCCTGAAACGCCCTTCTCCGCCGCCCGATCTCCGGAAACAAGTACCCTGCCTGCAACTTCAAGAAATTCTCATTGATCCAAGCCATACTCAAGAACCTCAACGTTCGATACACAAGAAAATGGTGTGCTGTGCACACTCTACCCATGAGAGAGAGCGGCTATTCTATTGCCCTATACCCTCTCTGTCAAACCCGTTACCGGGAAACTCCAGGTTACCCGGTAGGGACGAGGGCGAGCCATCTGCGGCCGGTGGCAAGGTCGGCGGGTATGCTGAGCTTCTTACCTTCAAACGAGAAGTGTGATATGCCTGTGTCCGTCATGATCCAGACTGATCCGTTGACCGGGTCGACGACGAGTGAATCGCCA
>CAYZAH010000506.1:0-4003 GCA_964475805.1 uncultured Pirellulales bacterium
AGCCGGGCCTCGAATGGCTCGCCGTCCTTCCTGACCAGGGTGATTTCGCACGTCTCTCCGAGTCCGGGCGTCAGCGCCGCCCGGCGATGCCCATAGAACCGGTCTTGGCTGTCCTTGTCGACGAATCTGTGAAAAGGCGTGTTGATGAGGGCCTTTCTATCAATCCCCAACATCTGACAGCCCGTGAGGTTGGCTTCGGTCACGATCCCGGTCTTATTAAAGCTGAAATAGCCGACGGGCGCGAGATCGTACAGGTGGGCATATTTGGCCCGGCTGGCTTCGAGTTCGCGCTCCGTCCGGCGCAGCTCCTCGTTCTGCATCTCAAGCTCCATTTGATGGACCCGAAGCTCGTGAAGCACCTTCTCGAAGTCGCCGCCGGATTTGTGCCGCAGCTCAACGATTCTGCTTTCGAGCTCTCCCTCGGCTTTGGCGCGATGGTTTTTACGCTCGTGTTCTTCTGCAATGTCCTGCCCCATAATCAACTCCGCCGAAACGAATCTCATTGACTTTTCATTGCTTGTGTGGTTTGTCTATTTCGCGAATGATGGTCTGCAAATAGCGCTTGTCTCTTATCACGACTAAGCTGTAAACGCAGTCAACATCGACGACTTGGCCGTCGGGCTTCTGGAACGGCAATTCGGTCGAAGACCCCTTTTTCTTCTTGACCGCATCGAAAAACGCCTTCTTTGCCTCTTCGAACTTTTCGGACGGCCTTAACTCCCACATCTTCATGCTTTTCAACGCCTTGATCTTTCTGCCCGTCAGCCTCTCAAATGCCGGATTGCCTTCGGTAATCAGCCCCGTCTCCACGTCAGCCAATACGATCCCCGCCTGTGTCTGGTTGATAAGGGCGGAGCATTTTTCCTCGCTCTCCTGAAGTGACTGTTGATCTCGTTTTTGACTTGTGATGTCCACGAAGGTAATGACGACGCCGTCGATGGCGTTTTCAATCGTTCGATAGGGCAGGATTCGCATGAGATACCAGTTGCCGTTTTTGGCCTGGACCTCTTTCTCGATTCTGCCTAAATTCTTCAGGATATGTTCGACGTCGCTGACGAGGTCGTCGTAGAGCAGGTTATGAACGATATCGCTGATGGGCCTTCCGACGTCGCCGGCGATCAGCTTGAAGATTTCCGCCGCCCTGGGCGTGAAGCGCTTGATCTTCACGTCGTTGTCCAAAAAGAGGGTCGCAATCTCCGTGCAGCCTAACAGGTTGTTCAAGTCATTGTTGGCTTCGGACAATTGCTCGACCTTGTTTCGCAGCTCGTTGTTGACGGTCTCGAGCTCCTCATTGGTGGACTGGAGTTCCTCCCGCGAGGTTTCGAGCTCCTCGTTGGTCGATTGAAGCTCCTCATTCGTAGACTGAAGCTCTTCGTTGGTGGATTTCAATTCTTCGTTACTGGTCTCAAGCTCCTCGACGGTGGTTTGCAGGTATTCCTTTGTGGATTGCAGCTCCCGCTCGAGGGTCGCCACGCGCGGGTCAACGGCCTTATCCGGCGGCGGCTTCTCGCGGCCGGGCCGTTCTGCCGACCCTTTCGGAGTCTCGAAAAGGATCATCATAAACTCATTCTTTATGCTCGGGTCCAGAACGGGCTTGACAACGATGTTAACCGGCGAAACGCTCCCGTTGTACCTGATCGTCGTCTCCTCGGACCTCACCGGCTTCTTCTCCTTGAGCGACTTGTGAACCAGGGTGCTTAACTTGTAGCGAATCTCTTCACGGGCGATCTTCAGCACGTTGAAGGTCGGTTCGCCCATGGGCACCGAAAGGTACTTGTCCGTGTCGCCGTTAAAGTAGAGAACGTCGAATTTCTCGTCGATCAACACGCAGGGCGGGGCGAATTCCTGCAGGATGATACGTTCAGCCAACTGTCGAACGTTGGCGGAGGTCGGCTCGAATTTCCGCTTCGCCTCTTCTCGGGCCTCAGCCGCCGAGCCGTTCAGGGGCAGCGGCAGGCGAGCGGCCGCAAGCGAGGCCGCGGTCGGCTTGCGCCTGGAAATCTTCCATTTCAAGTCCTCCGCTGAAAACAAGTCCGCAAACTCTCCAGTCGTCTCGGACGTGCCCAGGAACAGGTAGCCGCCCGGATTTAGCGTGTAGTGGAACAGGGGCAATATCTTCTTTTGAAGAGCGGTATTCATATAGATCAGGACGTTCCGGCAGCAGACCAGGTCCAGCTTCGAGAACGGCGCATCCTTGACCAGGTTCTGCGTGGCAAAAACGACCATCTCGCGGATTTGTTTCTTCACGCGATAGGCGTTCTCCTCTCTGACGAAGTAAGCTTTGAGCCGCTCGGGGGAAACGTCGGCGGCGATGCTGTCCGGATACACACCCAGGCGCGCGTGCTCAATGGCGTCGGCGTCGATATCCGTGGCGAAAATCTGTAACGTAAGACGTTTGGTCAGCGCCTTCATCGCCTCCGCAAAGAGGATAGCGACCGAGTAGGCCTCTTCGCCCGTGGCGCAGCCGACCACCCAGACGCGAATGGATGCTTCGGGCGGCCTGCCCTTGACCAGCGGAACTACCACCCTGTCATTGAGCGATTTGAACGCTTCGGGGTCCCGGAAGAAGTTGGTCACGGTAATCAGGAGTTCCTTGAAAAGCGTCTTAATCTCCGCGGGATTCTCCTTCGCGTAGGCCACGTACTCGGAAATCTTGTCCATTTGATGGACCGCCATCCGCCGCTCGATTCTCCGGCGGATCGTATTCATCTTGTATTGCGAGAAATCATGGCCCGTGGTCGAGCGAATCAGCATGAATATCTTCTGAAGATAATCCTCGAATTTCTCTTTCACCTTCGGAACTCTCTTAGTCCCGCCGATGTACGGGTGCTTGACGTACTTGATCAATTCGGCGGCCATCTTCTCGACAGGCAAAACGTAGTCCACTAAACCCGTATCGATCGCGCTTCGCGGCATATTGTTGTACTTGGCCTGGGTTTCCTCCTGGACCATGGCCATGCCTCCGGCCCCCTTGATGGCCTTTAGGCCCAGGGTCCCGTCCGTGCCCGTACCCGAGAGAATAATGCAGACGGCCCTATCGCCCTCGGCTTCGGCCAGCGAGCGGAAGAAGTAGTCGATGGCCAGGCGTGCTCCCCGCGCCTGCGTCGGGTCCGACAAATACAACCGGCCGTTCCTGGTCGAGACCTCTTTGTTCGGCGGATTGAGATAGACGCATCCCGGCTCGATCTTCACGCCGTCGCGAATCTCCGTCACCTTCAGGTTCGTGTATTTCTTCAGCAGCGAGCCCATGATGCTCTTATGCTCGGGGGCCAGGTGCTGGATGATGACGAAGGCGATTCCTATATCCGAAGGCGTGTGGCCGAAGAAGCCTTCAATCGCCTCCAGGCCGCCCGCCGAGGCCCCGATGCCGACAACGGGAGGACCCTGTCTCGCCCTGTTCGCGGAATCCGGCGATTTGCGTGCCGCGTCGGGCTTGGCTTTGACCGCTTTCTTGCGAGCCGGGGCTTTCTTGGTTTCTTTCTTCTCGGCGGTTTGTTTCTTCTTCGCGGCCATGCTCAGCCCCGTAACTACCCTCCGTTAACATTTGGCAGAACGACTCCACAGGTATTTTTTCTGCCGTTATGCTCAGGATGCCAAAAATCGACTACATTAGGATAAGGCCTTACGCGACAAAGATCAAGATAAATGCCGCCAGCCCTCTTTTCGGATGGGTTGCGACTCATTTTCGGCTCCTGTCATTTGGACCTGAGCATCCCTTGGTCTCTCTGTCATCTCGACCTGAACCCCTTTTCGTTCCCTTGTCATTCCGATTGAAACCGCTCTCCCCTCCTTTGTCATTTCGACCGAAGCCGCTCTCTCCTCCTTTGTCATTTCGACCGAGCGCAGCGAGCGGAGAAATCTCGCTGCAAAGGAAGAACACGTTCCATCCCTGGCCAGATGCCTCGGCTGCGCTCGGCATGACAAAGCGCGCACATAGGGGCGTCGCCAAAGCCCTGTGACTTCTCCTACCTTCACAACTTAATCCGAGGGCTTGCCGAATGGC
>CAYZAH010000507.1:0-3990 GCA_964475805.1 uncultured Pirellulales bacterium
CGGCGACTCGATTTATTATCACAAGAACAAAACGCTTTGGGTTAACCTGTACATCGCCAGCGAGCTGCATTGGAAGGAACAGGGTGTCACCATCCGCCAGGAGACGGATTTTCCGGCGGACCAGACCACCTCACTCGCGGTGACCGCATCTCAGCCAAAAGAACTCGATCTGCGCCTTCGTGTGCCTCACTGGGCGGACGAAGGTGTGACGCTCAGGATTAACGGGCAGCTCCAGCAGGTCACAGCGCAGCCGTCCTCCTATCTATCCATCCGGCGCACGTGGCGAGATGGTGATCGGATCGAAATGACTATGCCGATGCACCTGTGGCTGTGCCCGATGCCGGACGATGCCAATCTTACCGCGGTGATGTACGGACCGCTGATGTTGGCGGGTCAATTAGGCCCGGTGGATGTCCCGAAGGAAATGATCTACACACAAAACAACTGGTTCAGCTATCCGCAAAAGTACCTGGCCGAAGCACCGGTAATCGTAACCGAAACTCGGTCCCCCGCCTCCTGGATCAAGCCTGTGGAGGGTAAGACTCTGACGTTTCGCACGGTTGGAGTCGGACGACCCGATGATGTGACCCTCGTACCGTACTATCGTTTATGGAATCAAAAGTATGCGATCTATTGGCGGATAGATCACTGAGAAGGAGTAAGTCGTCGCTGTGAAAACTATTAAGAATTACGTTAATGGTCGATGGATTGAGCCTGAGAGTACCGGCACTCTGGATATTGAGAATCCGAGCACGGGCGAGATCATCGGCAAAGTGCCTTTGTCAACGACAGACGAAGTCAATCTCGCGATCGAGGCCGCCGCAGAAGCGTTCGAGGATTGGAGCCGGACGC
Source organism: uncultured Pirellulales bacterium (assembly GCA_964475805.1). Classification (GTDB taxonomy): domain Bacteria; phylum Planctomycetota; class Phycisphaerae; order Sedimentisphaerales; family Anaerobacaceae; genus JAFGTG01. The sequence goes on from CAYZAH010000507.1 coordinate 853, forward strand.
CGGTCGCTCGCCGGGTTCAGCCTCTGTACAAGCTGGATGCTCTGCTTCGAGAAAACGAAGAGAACATCGCGCGGACTCTCGTCGAGGAGATGGGCAAGTCACTTCCTGATGCTCGGGCCGAGATGAAGCGTATCTTCGAGAACATCGAGGTTGCCTGCGCCATGCCCGTCCTCCAGCAGGGGGACAAGCTCATCGGCGCCTCCTACGATATTGATGGCGAAGTGCTCCGGCTGCCCATAGGCGTCTTTGCGATGATTGCGCCGTTCAATTTTCCCGCCATGGTTCCGTTCTGGTTCCTGCCCTATGCACTTGCCACGGGCAACACGTACGTGGTCAAGGCTTCCGAGCAGGTACCTCTGACGATGCAGTTGATTACCGAATTCATAGACCGGATCGATCTGCCCGAGGGCGTATTCAATCTTGTCAACGGAGACAAAGTCGCCGGCCAGGCCCTGATCGACAGTCCACTCGTCAAGGGCGTCTCCCTTGTGGGATCGACCCGCACGTGCAAGGCCGTATCCGAGAGGTGCGCCCAAACTCACAAACGCTGCCAGGCGATGGGGTCGGCCAAGAACCATTTGGTGGCCATGCCCGACGCCAAGGTTGACGATATGATCCGCAACATGGTTACGTCTTGCTACGGTTGCGCCGGCCAACGCTGCATGGCGGCCTCCGCGATCGTCGCCGTCGGGGACGACATGTACAAGACTGTATGCGACAAATTCATCGCCGCTTCCAAAGACGTTTTGGTCGCCAATCCGCTGGACCCCAAGGGGGCTGATGAACCGATGGTCATGGGGCCGGTGATCTCGGCCAAATCCAAGCGGTTCATCCTCGATATGATCGAAACGGGCGTCAAAGAGGGCGCCACGCTTGTTCTGGATGGACGCAATTTTGTTGTCCCAGGTTGCGAAAAGGGCCATTTCATCGGTCCGACGGTGTTCACCGACGTTAAACCGGGCATGGCGATTCACGGCACAGAGATATTCGGTCCGGTCGTTGTGGTTCTGAAGGCCGGCTCGCTCGATGAGGCCATTGGGATCATCAACAATCACCAGTACGGTAACGGCGCGTCGATCTACACACAAAATGGCCACTATGCCCGCAAGTTCAAACTCGAAACGCAGTGCGGGATGATCGGCATCAACGTCGGCATTCCGGCACCGGTAGCGTATCTGCCGTTCGGCGGCATGAAGGACTCCCAATTTGCCGACATCAAAGCGCAGAGCAAGACCATCGTCAATTTCTTCACCGAATGCAAAATCGTGACCGAGCGATATTGGCCGGAGAGCGACTAACAAAGAAATAACTTGAAATCCGCCGGTCATTTGTGGTAGCATGTGGGCGATGAACCCCAAGTAGATGTAGTAGACGTGACGGGTAAACACGGCATGAAATGCCTTTTTTAAGGAGGCGACAAAATGAAAAGCAGACGTGCCTTCACGCTCATTGAACTGCTGGTCGTGATCGCGGTCATAGCGATTTTGTTGGCGATTTTGATGCCCGCTCTAAGGGCGGCTAAGGACCAGGCCAAGAAAACGGTATGCTCCGGTCACGTCGCAGGGCTTGTGCTGGCCATGAGGATGTACGTTGACGACTTTGACGGAAAGACGCACAATTCGCCAAACAACGGTCTTTGGGACAACGCATGGGAGCATCCGGCGGTTGTAAGGCAATACGGGCCGAATGAAAACTATGCCTATTGGGGGATTGCGTACTTCCCATACGCCAAAAACAAGAAAATCTTCCATTGCCCCGCTATGATTCGTGCGGATGACTGGCCGGAAAACGGGGGCAACTGGGGACGTGCGGTACAGCAGTACTTCAAGTATTGTGCTTACGGTCTCAATAACTACGTTACCAATAAGAAGATCGATACGGAGTTCAGACATCATAGCGAGGTGATCGCCTACCAGGATCACATAGAGCAAAAACTGGACGACAACGGAGACATGTTTCACATTCGGCCCGGAGACAGGATCAATCTGCCGCAGTGGCGTCCGGCCAGCCAGGGGGGAAACGGCTTCGTCGACGCGAATTGGTCGGGGGATCAGTGGCACGACACGGTTAGAGAGTGTTATCGCCACCGAGGCGTATCCATGACGGTATGGCTGGATGGGCACGTGACGGAGATAAAGGAGAGCACGGGCGAAGACGTGCCCCGCAAATGGTACACGGGCAATCCAGAGGACGCGCTTTGATCCGGGGACGACGCTTGATGGGAAAGACAGCGATACGGGCGATCACGTTTGACCTGTGGGACACCGTTTTCATTGACGATTCGGACGAGCCGAAACGAGCCGCACAGGGCCTTCCACCCAAGCCGGTCGAGCGACGGAATCTGGTTCATCAATTCCTCGAACGACACGGGCCTATCTCCCGAGAACAAATCGAGTTAGCCTACGACACGGTGGATGCGGCGTTTCGCCAGGTCTGGTACGGCCAGAACGTTACCTGGACGGTCCGGGAGCGGCTATCAGTTTTGCTCAAGGGTCTAAAACGCGATCTACCGGCTGTCGAGTTTGATGAGCTGATCCGGCTGCACGAGGAAATGGAATTGGCGTTCCGGCCCGACCTGGCGCCCGGTGTCACCGAGGCGTTAGGTCATTTGGAAGGAAAATACCGGATGGGCGTGATTTCAGACGCGATCTTCAGCCCGGGCCGCGCGCTTCGTCAATTGTTGGCCGACTATGGCATTCTAAAATTCTTCAGTGGGTTTGTTTTTTCCGACGAGATCGGTTGCGCCAAGCCCAATCCGACCGCCTTCGAGGCGGCGGCTATGGCCCTAAGTGTCAAGCCCTCCGAGATCGTCCACATCGGAGATCGCGAGTTGAAAGACGTCGCGGGGCCGCGTGCCGTCGGCGCTCGCGCTATTCTATGCACCGTTGTCAAGGACCGGGGTGGCGAAAGCACCGGAGCTGACGCCATCTGCAGCGACTTTGCAGACTTGCCGAGGATTCTTGAAGAGCTCAATTCGTAGCAACCATAGGAACAACCGATGACGCTCCCCCTGCGATTTCTGATTATTGACGGTTATCCAAAACAAAGCCGCGACGAGCTTGAGCAGGCCGGCATGAAACTCGCCTGGAAGCTCTTTGCGGACATGCTGCTCCAGCATTTGCCGCAAGCAGTCTATGA
>CAYZAH010000508.1:0-3989 GCA_964475805.1 uncultured Pirellulales bacterium
CGTCGGCGGGGATGGTGCCCGAGCCTTGGACTTCCAGCGGGCCTGTGTCGTCCGTGCCATTGCCCCATTGGGCGATGTCTACCGGGTGGATTCCCCACGCGCCGCCCAGGCCGCCTAAGCAATAATCGTGAATGTGCATCCACATCCCCTCAGTGCCCATCGCCCTCGACGCACACCGCTCGTAGGTATACGGCGCCCACGGGGCCGGGCCAAGCCATGTGTCGTAGTCGAATTCGTTCTTGTCCGGCGGCGGCTGGGTCGGCTGGTTCGGACAGGTGATGCTCGGATGCGAGCCGACCATGATCGTGTGCAGCTTGCCGATTCTTTCGTTGCGGACCAGCTCGCAGGCGAAACGGAACTTCTCGTCAGATCGTTGCTGCGTGCCGAACTGGAAGACGACGCCGTAGCGCTTGACGGCCTCGCGCACCGCCTTGCCATCGGTGATGCTCATGGCTAAGGGCTTCTCATAGTACATGTCCTTGCGGTTCTTGGCGGCTTCGATGCCGATCAGCGCGTGCCAATGATCGGGCACGACAACCGTCACGGCGTCGATGTCGTCGCGCGCGAGCAACTCGCGGAAATCGTGATGGATATCACAACCTTTGCCTCCGTATTGCTTTTTTACTCTTTCGAGGGCTCTTTGCCGGAATATCTCGCGCAGGTCGCAGACGGCCGCAACTTGCACGTCGTCATAACCTAAGAAGGACCGCAAGTGCCCGCCGCCCATGCTGCCGACGCCGATGAAGCCCATCGCCACCTTCCCGCTCGGCGGTACGGCTCCATTTGCACCCAACGCCGAAGGCGCGACGAGGTATGGGAAGCCCGCGGCGCCCGCAGCCGTGCTGCATACACTACTCAAGAACTGTCGTCGGTTCATGTTGACAAGACTCATCGGAAGGATTCTCCTATATTCACAGTCGCCGCGAAAAGCCTTTCTCAGACACGTGGATTTTCCGCTTTTCATTATACCTATCAAACGTCAGTTCAGGCAAGAAACGGTCATTAGGACGGATAAAACGGCTTTCTGAGGTAGTTCTCAAGCCCTCGTTCCTGTGAGCCGATTACAGAGGTGTGGATACGACATAGTCTGCGCCGTGCTCGAAAGAACCTTGAAAATCCGGCTGAAATCGGCTATAATGGCAATGTACGGGTGACGACTCACGGGATTGTGGCTCCTGGCAGGAGACTGAAATCATGCAGCCGAAAAACGAAGCAAAAGCACGTCCTATTCGCATCAATCGTTTTGCAGGGCCGGTTTCAGCCCACCGATTGGATCATGGTGGGGCAAGCCCCACCCTACTTTTGGTGCTCATTGGCCTGACGCTTTCGTGCTGGGCTTCCGACAGCCGGGCGGATGAAAACGATTGGTTTGTTTACCTGGGTACCAAGGAAGCCAAGAAGGCGCCGAGGAAGAACATCAACGCCGCTGAGGCGCTTCCGCCTTTACCGCTTCCGGCGACGCCGCTTCGAAGGACCGAACGCAAGAAGCCGCCCCAGCCGGATTGTTTGGTTGGGAAGGTGATCTGGGGCGAGTCGGCCTCGTTCACCGATACGACCGGCAATAAGCTCGAAATCGCCGACTGGAACCTGTGCCCTACGGACGCGGAGAAATTCGTGCAGAGCGCCCGCGTGCTGGACCTGCAATATCACTGGCAGAATACGAATCTCAATAGTTTCCACTTCGATCCGAAGAGACTGCCCGCGCTGCTGTTTAGCGGCGTGCGAACGCTCAAGCTCAGTGACTCGCACATCCAGGCGCTGCGCGACTACGTATTGAGCGGCGGGATGATTATCTGCGATTCGATTGCCGGCTCGCCGTACTTCTATGATTCGGCCAAGAAGATATTCCTTCGCGCGTTTCCTGAAAGTCGTTTTCGTGTCGTCGCCGCCGACCATCCGCTCTACCACATGATCGTCGACGTCGGCAAAGTCACGTGCCGTGGTGTGAAGGGACAGTCCGAACCGTTCCTGGAGGGTATCTACGTGGGCAGCCGGGTGGGCGTGCTCGTGTCGAAGTTCGGTTTGGGCTGTGGCTGGAATCGAAATACGGAGAGGCTGAAGGACCTTCGGAACGCCGCGTATTACGACGTCAAAAGCGCCAACAACATCGGTGTTGATTTGGCGGCGTACATCGTCGGCTACGCGGAAGTGGGACTTGTCGAGGGCCGGCCCGAAGTGTTTGGCTTGGCCGATCAAACGCGGCCCACGGATGAGTTTGTCTTCGCACAGATCAAGCATGAGGGTCTCTGGAACGTGCATCCCGGTGCGGCGACGGCGTTGCTAACGAAGCTGAGGCGGTATACGTCCGTGAGGGTAAACCTCAAACGCGTCGCCGTGGACGTGGCCCAGGACGATCTTTCGTCGTATCCGTTCCTTTATCTGACGGGACTGGATGATTTTGCTTTTTCGCCGCAGGGCGTCAGCGCTCTGAAGCGCTATCTCAGTTCCGGCGGCCTGCTTCTGATCAACAACGGCTTGGGGTTGGGCACGTTCGATGCCGCCGTGCGGCGCGAGATGAAGAAGGTCCTGCCTGGCATGACGTTGGAGCCGATCCCGCCCGGCCATAATCTTCATAGCGGTATTTTCGACACGTCCACCGTGCAATACACGCCATCGCTGGCCAAGAGCAAGCCCGATTTGGGTAACCAGCCGTATCTGTTGGGCGCGATGATAGATGGGGAGCTGAGGGTGATCTACAGCCCGTATGACCTTGAGGCCGGCTGGCTCGATGTCCCGTACCCGCAGATGAGAGGCTACGAATCCATCTCCTCGCAGCGATTGGGAATGAACATTATTCTATACATGATGACTCATTAAGGTGCTTCTATGTCCGACAACGTTGCCTCAACCGTACAATGTCCGGAGTGTGGTAAGACGTACAAGCTGGGCCATATGTCGCCGGGCAAGAAGGCCCGCTGCCGATGCGGGTGTGAATTCGAGATAGCCGCAGAAGGCGCATCAGGCGAGGACACGCGCCATCCTCGAAGGCTCGATATTTCCGATGATGAAGCCCTGGCATTGGTCGAGCGGATGGCAAAGGTTAAGGCGTCGATATTGAGCGAGGTGGCAAAGGCTATCGTCGGCCAGAAGGAGGTCTTGGAGCAGATTCTAACGGGATTCTTCGCCGGAGGACACTGTCTTCTACTGGGAGTGCCGGGGCTGGCGAAGACGCTGATGGTCCACAGCCTGGCTCAGACGATGCACCTTCAGTTCAAGCGAATTCAGTTCACGCCCGATTTGATGCCCACCGATATCACGGGCACGAATATCCTGGAGGAGGACCCCGAGACCCGGCAGCGGTGCTTCACATTTCATCGAGGGCCTGTCTTCGCGAATGTCCTTCTGGCGGACGAAATCAATCGCACGCCTCCGAAGACGCAGGCGGCCCTTCTGGAAGCGATGCAAGAACGGCACGTGACGACGGGAGGTGACACCTACGCACTGCCCTCGCCGTTTTTGGTGCTGGCGACGCAGAATCCGTTGGAGCTCGAAGGCACGTATCCTTTGCCCGAAGCGCAACTGGACCGGTTCATTCTTTTGATCAAAGTAGACTATCCTGATCTTGCGCAAGAGCAGGAGATTCTGCTATCGACGACCGGCGGAGATGGCGAGCAGCTCAAGAGCCGGATCGATGCCAAATCGGTGCTCATGTACCAGGATTTGGTGAGGCGGGTCCCGGTCAGCGAACACGTTGCGAACTATGCGGCCAGATTATGCCGCGCGACGCGCCCCACACAAGAGGACGTTCCCGACTTTGTGAAGAAGTACGTCCGTTATGGATGCGGGCCGCGCGCGGGACAATCCTTGCTGCTCTCCGCCAAGGCCCACGTCGTGCTGAACGGGCGTTTCAACGTCTCATGCGAGGACGTCCGCAAATATGCTTTACCCGTCATGCGGCACCGCGTGATACTGAATTTCGCCGGCGCCAGCGAGGGGCTTGATTCCGACGCCGTGATCCAGAAACTCCTGGATACGGTGCCCGAGTCGCA
>CAYZAH010000509.1:0-3966 GCA_964475805.1 uncultured Pirellulales bacterium
AAACGAGCCAGTCCCAAGTCTGCTTTCTGTCGTTTAGAAAGCTGACTGTCCCTTTGTGAACGTGCGGGACAGGCACCTTTTGACGGAACGACACCGTCAAAACGAGCCAGTCCCAAGTCTGCTTTCTGTCGTTTAGAAAGCTGACTGTCCCTTTTGTGAACGTGCGGGACAGGCACCTTTTGATGGAAAGGCGCCATAAAAAGGAGCCAGTCCCCAAAAATTTTTTCAGCACGCGGCCCCGGCGTTATCGGGGCTAAGCCGGGGAATATGTTGGGTGCGGGTCAAGACGGTGAAGATGTTAAGCTGGAGGTTGGGGCCGACAAAGAGAAGACGAAAAGCTCGCCTGGAATGAGCATCGTTGCGCCTGTTAAACCGCGCCGCGCGCAGCCGCTCAGCCTCGCTCGGAAAGGCTCAAGAACCGCAGGCGAGATGTACGATCTACTCTTTACGATTTATGAATGCGGCTCCGCTCGGCGCCGGGTTCTCGGCGCGGTGACGTACCCAGAGTGTCCCCTGGGAACCGGCGGGAAATTCCGGATCGTCGTCGGGCGTCGAGCATTGAGGTGCTTAGATGATACGACCGAACGTTCCGTGGGTGGAGGTTCACACGCCGGAGTTGAAGGGTAAGATTCTTGTCACGCTTTCGATGGAGGGTTGCATTCCCGAACTGAAAGGAAACGCCCGCGAGGCGAACGTCAGGGGCGGGCTGGGTATCTACTTCGGTGACAAGCTCGAAGGGCTCAGTACGATAGGGCTGCGCAGGGCGTTCGGTTGTATGCCCGTTTACAAAAAACGGATGGTTCAGTCGATCCGGAACGGCAGGCAGCACATCGAATACGTGGACGTCTCTTACGAGGACCAGCCCCTCGCGTCTGTAACGGACCACACGGGAAAGCCGACGGAATTTGACGTATGGGGTTGGGAGAGTGAGAACACGGCTTGCGAGAGGCAATACCATGCACAGGTATTCAGCGTCCGTCGTGGCGGAACGCCTCTCTACTTATTTTATTGCCCGGAGGTATTCGACGTTCTTTACCCCGACGACAAGACCCATCCCGGCCGCGGGCGGGAACACCGCTTTCTGCAGGAGACGGTCTTCGCCGAGTGCGTGTATGAGTTGCTCAAGCGCCTAAACGTCGTGCCCGACGTGCTTCACCTCAATGAAGGTCACGTTGCCGCCGCGGCGGCGATCATCAAGGGCGACGACGCCTTCGACAAGACGGCGGTCGTTTACACGAATCACACGGTTGTTCCCGCGGGCCTGGAGAGATTCAGCGTGGACGGACTGACCGGTGGCGACGTGGCGAGGGCACGCTACGCGATGAGATTCCACGGGCATAGTCACCAGAGATTTTGGAAGAGATTCTCGACGCAACAGGACGGCCACTGGTTCATCGACTTCTCGAAGGGTGCGCTCGAAACGTGCGACGTGGCCAACGGCGTCAGCGCCGAGCATGCCGACGCGACGCAGGCCCTTTTCTCCACTTGCGACAAGCCGATAGAGCCCGTACTTAACGGCTCCGGCGATGCGTGGATACTGGATGAATTGCTCGAAGCGAAGCTCAAAGGAATCGAACCGGGCAAGGAGATTCTCCGCAACATGAGCGCGCAAGGCAAAGAGCGGTCACTGGCCGAAGTCAGAAGCAGAACCGCCGGCATGACCGACCTCAACGGCCAAATCATGGCCCGAGACGGCGTGAGCCTGGACCCTGATTTGCCGACCGTGTGGATGGTCAGGAGAATGGTCCAGTACAAGAGCCAGTTGCCCGTCCTCAAAGATATCATCCACGTTGTATGTGCGAACAGAGACGAAGAGGTTGACACGATCTGGGGCAGGATGAGGGGCTTGGCGATGCAGGTCGTCGTCGGTGGGATCGCGCCGCTGGGATCTCACGAGGAAGGGTGGATCGAAGAATTCGTCCGCTGGATGCAAAGGCCCGAGCTGAGGGGGCGTTTTGTCTTCGTGCCGAACGCGGACAGTACGCTGCTCAAAATGCAGGCCATCGGGGCTGATATATGCATCAACTGCCCACTTCCGGAGCACGAAGCGTGCGGCACGTCGGATCAGCGTTCGGCCATGAACGGAGGGATCAACATCGCCACCCGAAGCGGTGGTCCGCCCGAGTACATCGAGGACGGCCGGAGCGGGATGTTAGTCGGTCCGTACGAAAACAACGACGATTTCTATAGGAGGGCGCCGAAAGACGTCCTGGACAAGCTCAAAGAGTTGTCGGACATGTACTACGGCCACAATAACGGTGACAGCTTGTGGCTCGATATGAAGCTGGAATCCTATCTGGCCAGTCCGAAAGTCACGGCGGCAGCAATGGAACAACGGTACGCCGACGTATACGCACGGGCGATCCGAAACTCGTCGCACGCCGCCCATCGCTCGATCTCCACAGATTCGGAATTCGAATTTCAGAGTTCGAGATTTCCGGAGGCGGAACTTGTGCTCGGTCTCCGTGGAGCGTCGCGCGATCTGTTCCATTACGATCCTGCGCTGGGTGGCTGGACCGTCGTCGCGGGCTTGCCCTATTTTGACCAGAGACAAGGCGCTCAGCTCTACAACTGGGGAAGGAACACGATGGCGTCGCTTCCGGGCCTGTGCCTGGAAAGCGACAGGTCTGACTTGTTCAGGGACATCATGACCACCTACCTGAGATTCGTCAGAAACGGTCTGCTCCCGAACATCATCGGGGACGGCTCTCGGCCCAGGTATAATAGTGTGGACGCCTCTTTGTGGCTGCTTTGGGCGATGGGCAAGTACCTTGAATACACGAGAGACTATGCTTTTCTGGATACGCCGGTTGACAGAAGATTCCACTGCAATGGAGGCGCAACGGTCCACGATGTCCTGAAAGAAATCATAAACGCCTACCGAAACGGGATATGGTCCGAAGATATATGGCGACAAGACGGTGTCGAGAAACGCCAGGCAGTACACATCTTCATGGACCGTGACTACCTCGTAGCGGCGGGGGATGAATACACGCAGCTAACCTGGATGGACGTCAGACCCGCAGGTCACGTGCCGGCGACGAGTCGTCACGGCAAAGCGGTCGAGGTCAACGCGCTTTGGTATAACGCGTTGAGAGTGATGGAGGATATCGACCGGCAGAAGGGCGGTGGGGAAAGAGACTATGCGGAGCTGGCGGAGAAAGTGAAATCTTCGTTCGCGAAGTTCTGGAACCCGCAAACGTGCTGCCTGTGCGATACAATTGACGGCGATCCCGGACAGGGCGAAAAGATCAGGCCCAACCAGGTCTTCGCCGTGGCCCTTGGGTTGCTGGACGCCGACACAGGCCGGGCCGTGATGGACAAAGTGACGCAAGAGCTTCTCACGCCCTTCGGCTTGCGGACGCTCTCGCCACACGACCCGGACTACTGCGCCGTTCACTGTGGTGAATACTCCCACCACCAGGGGACAATCTGGCCGTGGCTGACGGGCGCCTTCATTGAAGGCGCCGTCAAAACGTACGGCCGGAGCAATACGCTGGCGATCCTGAATGACATGGGCTACTTCGCCGCTCTCTCCGAGACGCTGGACACGTTCGGTTCCATCCCTGAGGTGTTCGACGGAGGCGGTGATTGTTTCTGCGCGGACACAAACGGCAAAGGGTGTATCTCACATGCCTGGAACGTGGCGGAAGCGTTGCGCGGCTTGTCTCTGCTCTCGCTTGCCGATGGGGTCGGCGCCGGAATCACTTATGAGATAGTCGTCAGGGACCGTTACCATATCGAGATCTACGTCGCCAAACAACACGCCTGTCAATTGAGTACCACCACCTTCTGATCGCCGTGGTCTAGTACTGACATGATCGTTGGTTACTCAGATTGAATGGGGCCCCCTGTCATCCCTGCGAAAGCAGGGATCCATGAATGTGACGAATTCTGTAGATTCCCGCTTTGTACGTGTTTAGCCGAGCTGAAACCATCCCCATCCCGATAAACGACAATCGGGAT
>CAYZAH010000510.1:0-3948 GCA_964475805.1 uncultured Pirellulales bacterium
GACCACAATCTCGTGGTTAATATATTTCGTGCGAAAGTCACGCCGGAAGAGGAAGGGTACCTCGTGCTGGACGTAACCGGGACGGAAGAGGATATCGAACGGGGGATGGACTTCGTGAAGACCTTTAACGTCACGATCAACACGACCGGCAAGGGAGTCGTACGGGACGAAGAGCGCTGCACGCATTGCGGCTACTGCGTTCCCTACTGCCCGACGGGCGCCTTGAATATCGGCGATAGCGCCACGCGAGAGGTGAATTTTAACGAGGCCGAGTGCATCGAGTGCTTAGCGTGCATTCGCGCCTGTCCCTACGGCGTCTGCGCCTCGGCGTTCTGAAAGTGCCTAAAGTTTGAAGTGACTAAAGTGACACGCAAGTGTCATCCCGAGCGAAGTCGAGGGATCTGGTTGGAAAAATGAGATTGCTTCGTAGTCACTTTACGCACTTTAGCTCATTTTAGGCACTTTCATGAAGAGAACCTATCGAACGTTCACCCACAAGGACGCAGCCTATCGTATTTGCTGTGACGCCTTTGATGCAGTCACCGCTGAGATTGTCCGCCAGCGTCGGATTCTGGAGCATTACATCGAGCGCCACCGGGACTTCGGGCGTTCCTTCGAGCCAATCGAGCCGAACGATAATGCGCCCCCGATCGCACAGCGCATGGCCCGGGCGGGTCGGCTTGCGGGCGTGGGACCAATGGCCGCCGTTGCGGGCGCGATGGCACAATACGCCGGTGAAGCGGGTCTGAAGGCCGGAGCGAGAGAAGTCATCGTAGATAACGGAGGGGACATCTACCTGCGCGTCGCCGAATCTGTCATCATCGGTCTCGACAGCGGCGGCGCCGATTTAGCCGACCGGCTTGCGTTTTCACTCAAGGCGGACGATACCCCCATCTCGATATGCTCCTCGTCGGGCCGGATGGGACATTCAACGAGCCTGGGTCAGTGCGACTTGGCGACGGTCGTCTCGAAAGACGCTGCCCTGGCCGACGCCGCCGCAACCCGCGCCGCCAATCTTGTCAAGACGGCCGAGGATGTAGACGCCGCGTTGGAACAAATTACCGCCATCGAAGGCGTTGACGGCGTGCTAATCATCAAGGATGACCGGGTTGGTCTGGCCGGACAACTGCCCTCGCTGATGAAGGTGCGGTGAGACCGCGATTCCCGAATGGCGATTGAGACGCCGTCGAAAATGGCAGGGAGGTTTGGCGATGACCCGCACGCGCTTTTAGTTCAGAACGTTGTCAGGTCGTATTCGATTTCCAGACGCAGCTTGTGCTCAGCTTCTTCCTGGGCTAATTTCGTGAGGATATCTTTGACGTCTTGACCCCGGGCGACGGACGCCAGGCGTGTGTATAACTGAAACGCTTGCTTCTCCCTCTGCATCGCCACGATAAGGGCTTGAGCGTACGTCAGGTTTGCCTTCGGCTCAGCCGCCTCGACGTGATCGGCAATGCCCAGGCTGCCCACCTCCTCGTCCCGGATGGCCACCTGCCCGGCCTTTACCGCTTCGAGCCTTCTCCTGTGCTGCAATTCATCGGCGGCCAGCTCCTCGAAGAGCTCCGCCGCTTCCGCCCGCTCCGCCCATTGAGCTAATTCGTCGTAGAACTGATGCGCCGCGACTTCCCTCTTGATCGCGAAGTCCAGAACCTCATCAACCGTCCGAAACTCTTTCATATCCCACCTCGGGACCCACGGGCAGGATGCCCACGCCATTCAAGGGCGAGACGCGCTCGCCACCTATTGCCCCTGTGTCTTGAGGGGCCAGTTAGGTGATTCCGTGCGGGCGGTCCTTAGATATTTCTCGATCCTGGCGATCACGTCGGGACGCTTGGCAGCGATATTGTTCTTTTCGGCTATATCCTCGGATAGATCGTAAAGCTCCAAAGGTTCGCCCGGGGCCGGGCGAATGGCCTTGTAGTGTCGCCAACGGACGGCCTGCTGGAATTTGCCCGCCGGGAATTCCCAGTACAGGAACCGATCATCCGTCTTTTGCGGGGTACCGAGGAGCAAAGGCAAGATGCTGATTCCGTCGATGTTCGAGGGTGGTTCGACCCCCGCCACGTCGGCCAGTGTGGGCAATACGTCGGCAAAGTACCACGGCGCGTTACTGGTCCTGCCCGCCGGGACTCGGCCCGGCCAGCGGACGATCATCGGCGTGCGAATTCCGCCCTCGTACAGAGTGGTCTTCTGCCCGCGCAACGGGCCCGAGCTGTCGAAAAGCCCGTCCCAGCGCTTGGCCGCTCCGTTGTCCGAGCAGAAGAAAACCAACGTCTGCTTGTCGATGTCCAGCTCCTTCAGCAAGGCCATGAGCCGACCGACGTCGCCATCCAGCCGGGTAATCATCGCCGCGTACACCTTCGCGTCGGCGGGCCAGGGTCTGTCCGTGTACGGGTCCGTGCTCGGGATTTCGTACTTTCCATGTGGGACCGTATAGGGCAGGTAGAGAAAGAACGGCCCATCCTTGTGACGGCGCACGAAATCGAGGGCGAAGTTCGCGAACATGTCGTGCGAGTATTCCTTGTGCCCGCTGTTCTGGTTCGCTTTCAGGACGAATTTGTATTCGTTGTGCCAAAGGTAGGGCGGATAGTAGGTATGGGCGCGTCGCTGGTTGAGATACCCGAACCACTCGTCAAAGCCCTGGCGGTTGGGCACGCCGGGCGTGTCCGGCTCGGCCAGGCCCCACTTGCCCGTGATGCCGGTCGCGTAGCCAGCCTGCCGGAGCACCTCGGCGACCGTGACGTCTTCACTTTCGAGCGGGACGCGCCGCTCGGGCGAGCCGTTATCCTCCACGAGCGTGCCACCGACTTTGGCCATGTTGTTGCGAACGCGGGTGTGACCCGTATGCTGGCCGGTCATCAGGACGCTGCGCGACGGCGCGCAAACGGTCGAGCCGGTATAGCAATCGGTAAAGCGCATGCCTTCTTCGGCGAGCTTATCGATATTCGGCGTCTGGATGAGCTGCTGCCCGTAGCAACCTAAGTCGCCATAGCCCATATCGTCGGCCATGATAAAGATAATGTTCGATTTCCCAGCCGGCTTTCGGGCCCCGGCCAAGCTGCCTCTGCACCCAGCCAACGGCAACATCGCCGCCGCGCCGGTAGCCGCCAAAGACAGAAATTCACGTCGATCAATGTCCATCATGCCATTCCTGATGCGCCATTTGCGAATGATGAGTTGCAGGCGGTGGCTTCGCAAACGCCAGCCAAATCATGACTCATAAATCGCCTACCTGCTGCGTTTTTCCCACGGCTTGGGGTTTTTGGTCTTCGTATGGTCCTTCATACACAATTCCATATCCAGGACCTCGCCTGGAACGTGCGGCTGGTGCGCCTCCTTAGCGTACGCCGCCAATTCATTCAGCTTGCTTGGATTCTGGACCGCAATATCGTTCTTCTCTTCGATATCCTTGCTCAAGTCGTACAATTGCCACTTGCCCTTTCTGGGCTTGTAGGCCTTCCAGTCGCCGCAGCGAACGGCGGTCTGACCGTTGAATTCCCAGTAGAGATATTTGTGTTTCTTTTGCGCGTGCCCGGCGGCCTTTTCGCCGAGAAGCGTCGGAACGATGGAGATTCCGTCGATATGCGCCGGGCAATCGACGCCCGCCAGCTCCGCGAGCGTCGGCATCATATCGGGGAAGTAGCCGAGGTAGTCGCTTACCGTCCCCGCCTTTACTTTGCCCGGCCAGCGCACGATAAACGGAATGCGAAGGCCGCCCTCGTAGAGCAGGCCTTTTCGACCTCTGAATACCTTGCCCGTCCTCGGATCGACGTTCGGACCGAAGAAGCCGTAGGGATGGGTCTTGTTCTTGAAGTAGAAGTTTCCGCCATTGTCGCCGGCGACCATGACGATCGTGTTGTCGTCGAGCTTCAGTTTTTTGAGCAAGTCCATTATCTGGCCGATCTGTCGATCCACCATGTTGACCATAGCCGCGTAGCGCTGGGCTTC
>CAYZAH010000511.1:0-3946 GCA_964475805.1 uncultured Pirellulales bacterium
CGCTTGCATCGTATGAGTACTTACCTGACTTCATACAATCGCCCCAGACGTGTTTGGCAGCCATCGTACTGCCCTTGCGAAAATATCTACAATTCTTGCACGTTCTGTCCATATGACTACACGCTTGGTCTCAACCCCGCAAGTGAGATGCTCGTATCTTCTCTATTTAGCTGACTTTATGTCATCATCATCGCCGGGCTTATCCGGCGGTTTTGCCCTGGGCGAGCCGACGGTAGGAACCTGCACGATAGGCCAGGATCTGTACTTGGTCACTTCATCGAGCGTGCCGGCCACGCATAATGCGACGTACTTGCCCAAGTGGTGGGCCACCCCCCCAATCAGAATGGCCCCCATCGCACCTTCTGCGGACTGGCAGGCCGACGCAAAGGCGGCCACGAGGGCCTCCTTAACAAGCCCTCTCTCTGCACTTCTCCTTTGAAGCGCATCGGAAAGACGGCTCTCAGAGGCATCGTGCTCTCTCGGCTTCGTGTGGAAGACCTCCGAGACGGCCTTCGCTATAGCCGTCTTGATGGTCTGCCACGGAAGGTCCGGCACGAAACTAAAAATCGGCGTGCCATAAAATGCCAACCCCACATTCTTGATAAAGGATTTTCCATCAGGAGGCACATAGGCCAAAATATGCTCTGAAAAGAAGAGAGCATCCCCCACAAATTCCTCCAAATGCTCGTGAAGAAACTCCCGGACAAGAGGGTTCTCGACGCACTCGATTAGTTCTGTATTCGCCATGTTTTGGCCCCTTTGTATTCAAGACTGCCGTCAAAACGCCGGGCTGTCTTTTCACAAAAGGTTGCCATCATCGCTGTTTACTGCCCCGGCGCCCGCGGCGTCGACCACAAAGTCATATCGACTGAACCGTAGCACGTTGGGTACAAGATACAATCCTTTTTCCCCTCGGAGTGACAACCCTATGGCACTCCGAACGAAAAAAGTTCAAAAATCTTTCATTTTCGAGCTTTTTTGACCCTGCAAACGCTCCATTTCTCTTTGCATATCCTGCTCAGATAGAGTAGCTTCCATGCAGGCAGATCAGCGAGTGAGCTTTGGGCTGAAGGCTCACATGCGGAAAGGAGAAGTTCAAATGGTGCTTCTGCGGCGAGGCAATCTTATTCGGGTTGCAGTCGTGCTTATCGTTGTGTCATCGGCGTGGGCCGCGAACAAAACCGACGCAAAGGCTGCAAAGCATTTCAAGGTTAACTGGTCCTCGATAAGCTACGATAAGACGCTGACTAACCCGAAGCTCTCTTCGGGGAGCCGGCAGACATCGACTCGTCTAGCGCTGTCTTGTGAGATCGAGATAGTGGACCCGGACTTGGTCCTGGGAACATCGGGTGAGGGCGTAGTAACTCAAATAACGGATCCGAACGGCCGGAACGCTAATATCTCCTCTTTCGCCCAAACGCAACGTGGCTCTTTGCACATGCGCTACGAGGGCTTGCATTATCGGTCTCGATTTGTGCGGCCGCCGAAGCCGAATCGATGGCTGAGTCTCATTCGGTCGGCTCTAAAACTGCCCCGAAGAACACCGGCACACCCGGAGATGGTCGACGAGTTGCAGCCCAGCCGCATGCAAGTACAGCTTGATGCGAGATTGTGTGATCGAGCCGGCGGAGAAATCCGTGCAGTCAAAGGGCATTTTTATGCGCTCATGGCCGAATCCATTGAACACGTGGACGTGCCATTCAAGCCAAGCAACGGCTGGGTCCGGTTGACCGATGAGATCGAGATACAAGTCATCGAGGCCCAGTGTACATCGTCGTCATATCGCATGAAGATAGAAACCCGACCGCGAGGAGGGTCGGCGATGTATTCTCTTAACGTTGGGGATCTCCTGCCGAGCCGGATTGTTAAAGACCGGCAACTTATTGGCGCGGACGGAAAGCCTGCGCGAGGGGCTGGAGGGTATCGACGCGTGCCCGCAACCGTCGGCGGCATCAGTAGCGGAGGCGGAAGCAATATGCAACCGGTGGAGAGAATCCGTTTTGTGATCGCCGTTCATCCGACCCACTACGAAATCCCGTTCGAGTTCAAGCGTATTCCGCTGCCCAAACCCTGATTCAGTATCGGTTTCGCATTTGCTCGGCTCTGGTGGCTTCTTTGAGGGTGCTTTTCTCTTTGCGTGTGAGGCTCTGGATGCCGGAGTCGTGGACCTTTTTCAAAATGCGATCCACTTCGACCTCAAGGTTTTGCTGTGTGACCACGTGCTTGTGCCGGCGTCGAGTGCGCAGTTTCGATGTGTACTTGTCGCGCCACGATTGTGAGAGCACGTAGATAGCCCCCGCCGCCATGCCACCCAGGTGGGCCGCCTGGCCGCCGGCGTTGGCAAACTGGTCGGGGCGCAGGACGGTGATGAGACTAATGGCCGCAAAAACGATCGCCAGCACAACCAGCTTCACGGGGAAAATCCCCCATATGTAGACTTTTAGATTTGGGAACAATATCGCACCGGCTGCGAGGATTCCCAGGATAGAACCCGAGGCACCCACCAGGGGGCCTTTGTCCAGCCATCCTATCTGAGCGAGGATAGGATAGAGTATTCCGCCTACGGCACCGCAAACGAGATAGAAAATGAGAAATTTCTTGCTGCCCCAGAATCGTTCGAGCATAGGTCCAAAGAAGAACAGAGCCAGCATATTCACAAAAATGTGGCCAAAGCCGTTGACGTCATGCAAAAACTGATAGGTGATGATTCGCCACGGCTGCAACGACATTCCCAATGTCTTGGGGTAAACGCTGAGCCAGGTGAAAGCGAAATCGGCGAAGGGGCGAACGATCAGGCACGCCAAAAAGACCGCAACGTTACTAATTAAAAGCCATTTGACAACCGGTGTCAGTTGTGGCAGGCCAAAACGTACATGCGATATGCCGCGATGGTACGAGCGATGCGTCTCAAAATCGGCCTGCGTATAATCTCTGTCGTAAAGCCCCATAATATCACGTTCTAAGATCAAGCCCAACGACCCGATACCCGTCATCTTTTGCGTCGTGCCACCGATACTAACCTGCGGCGGATTCGACAACGCCTGGCCCGTTGCGAGAGCGACGCCTCCCACCTTTATAATATCGTCAAAATGGGGATATGTTCAGAGAAAAAAGTCTCAGGATTTGAGAGTTTTGAGCTTGAAACGCTGAAATACCACCATCAAGACCACGCCGAGGATGATGAGATAGATGCTGAGATTTTGAGAGACCGTGCCGCCTTTGTAGAGCGCCCAGCGGGCGTATTCGAAGGGGTTGTCGTCGCGAACGAATTCGATGAGGAACCGGGTGATGCCGTACAGGACGAGAGCCAGGGCGAACGTGAGACCGGGCTGAGTGAACGGCTTGACCGTGCTTCCAACGGAGGCCCTCTGTGACCGGCGCCAGAAAAGGTAAAGAACCAGACACAGCAGAGCGCCGTTGGCGGAGGAATAGAGTTGCGTTGGATGGACGGGCAGGCAGCGATATTTGCCTTCGGTGACAGCGGCTTTTTGATCGCCCGTCAGCTTGTCGTAAGGTCTCGGGTACCACTTTCCGTCCGAGGCGGTGAAGTCCAGGTACTCTTCAGGCGGCAAGCTCAGTTGCACATCCGACCTGCTTCTGTGCGGGTCCGTGTTAATCTGGCTAACATAGGGATATGAACTGTATGGAAAGCGAAGGCCCCAGGGCAGGTCTGTCGGCTTGCCGTAGCAGCAGCTATTCATGAAGCACCCGAGCCGGCCAAACGCCAGGCCCAGCATCAGGCCGATGGCGAGCACGTCAAAGAAGCGGCGAATCGGCAGCTTGTGGCGCCACAGATAGAGAATGATCACAGGGACGGCTACGAGAACGCCGCCGTAGAATTCCAAGCCGCCCTGCCAAATATAGAATATCTCTGCCGGACGTTCTCTGAACTTGTCAAAGTAGTGAATGACAAAGAACAAACGCGCTCCGACTAATCCGCCCAATA
>CAYZAH010000512.1:0-3942 GCA_964475805.1 uncultured Pirellulales bacterium
GCCTTATCTATATTTCCCATCAAAAGCGGCTTTGTTTTACGCTGTTTTTGAACGCTGGACCGGCGAAGTCACGGCTGTTTCTGCGCAGGCGGCAGCCCGTGCGGGGAACGCGAAGGAAGCTCTGGCGGGGATGACACTAAGTGCGGCGGAGTACATAGACTCTCACCGGGAATGGTTCTCTCTATCGCTCGAAGCCTGGGCGGCTGCCAGCACGCCGGATTTACGCGAGCAGTTCGCGGGCGTCTTGCAGGCGCTTTACGCACAGTATCGCCGGACAACGGCGGCGCTCATCCGTCAAGGGCAGGAAAGCGGCGAATGGCGTGCCGATCTCGATTCCGACGCGCTGGCGGCCCTTCTAACCGGAGCGATTGACGGCTTGTTTGTGCAATGCTGGTTTGATCCGGCCATGAACGCCCAAAAGACGTTGCGCGGTTTTTTTGAAGTGCTGGAACGGGGCATGTCCGCTCGTATGACAGGAGAAGAATGATAAGATCAGGAGCAATAAGATGAGGAAGACAGTTCTTTTTTGTTTGTCTGGCTTGGTGCTCACAGTCGCGACGAGGGCGGGCCGTGCCGCGGAGCCGGATCCTACGGCTCTGACAAAAGCCGCCATACATCACTGGCGCGGGGACAGTTCTTATACCGAGGTGACCATGACGGTGCGCCGGCCGGACTGGGAACGCAGTATGAAGTTGATCGCCTGGACGAAAGGAAACAAGAAGTCGCTGGTCCGCTTTACCGCCCCCCCAGGGGATGCGGGCAATGCGACCCTGAAGCTCGGGGAAGGGCTGTGGCTGTTCAACCCAAAGCTGAACCAAGTCATCAAGTTGCCCTTTTCGATGATGGCTCAGAAGTGGATGGGCTCCGACTTTTCCTATAATGACTTGGCCAAATCAGAGCAGATCGTGACGGACTATACCCACACGCTGGGCCCGGTCGAGGAAAAGGACGGGCACAAGGTTTACACGGTGATCTGCATGCCCAAACCGGATGCACCGATTGTCTGGGGCAAGCAGGTCTTGAAGATTCGCGACGACAACGTTTTGCTCGAGGAGACCTTCTACGACCAGGACATGAAGCCGGTACGCCGCATGCGCAGCATGAAAGTCGCACCGCTCGGTGGGCGACCCTATCCGGTGACCATGCGGATGGACGAGTTGACCGAAACCGGCAAGTGGACGGAAATCCACTACACCAAAGGTGTCTTTAACCTGGACCTACCGGACTACCTTTTCACACTGTCCAATTTGCGCAATCCCCGGCCTTGGAGTGCACCATGATCGCACTGGCTTGGCGCAATCTCTGGCGGCAACCGTACCGTACCGTGCTGACCTTGCTGGCGACCGCCTTCGCCTGCATGGTGATGGTGTTCCTGTTTGCCTTGCAGGTGGGGACATACACCGCCATGAAAAACAACAGCATGAGCCTGTTCGATGGTTACGCGCAGGTGCAGGTCCCCGGCTATCTGGACGATCCCGGCATCCGCAAATCCTTCGCCGGGGCGGCGGCCCTTGCCAAGAAAATCGAGGCCGTGTCCGGCGTGGGCGTCGCGGCGCCACGTGCCCAGACTTTTGCCTTGCTCTCGAAAGACTCCCACAGCATGGCGGGGATGATCGTCGGGGTACAGCCGGATATTGAGCCGAATGTTTCACGGATCGCTGCAACAGTGCGCAAAGGGCGCTATCTGCGGGCGGACAGCGCTGAAATCGTACTGGGTGAAGTGCTGGCCCGTAATCTGGGCGTTACGGCGGGGGATAAAGTCACTCTGCTTGGCATGGCGCGGGATGGGTCGGTGGCCGCCGACGTGCTGCGCGTGGCCGGGCTGTTTTCCAGCGGGCTGAAGGATCTCGACCGGCAGCTCGCGGAAATGCCGCTGGCCCGTTTCGAGGCGGATTTTTCCATGCAGGGCCAGGTCAATGCCCTCGCGTTGTCGGGCAAGTCCTTGACCGGCGTCACCGCCGCCTTGCCGGCAGTTCGCAGGCTGGTAGAACCCGACAAGCTCGCCGTACTGTCCTGGGGTGAGTTGGAGCCAGGCCTAAAAGAGGCGATCGAGCTCGATGCCAGCACCTCGACGCTCTGGTATGGCGCGCTGGTCATTGTCGTCGTAGCGATCCTGCTCAACACTATTTTCATGGCAGTGCTGGAGCGCACAAGGGAATTCGGCATCCTGCTCGCGATCGGGATGCGGCCGGAGAAGGCGGGACGCATGGTCTGGCTGGAAATTCTAATGATGCAAGGCCTGGGCCTTGCGCTTGGGATCGCTCTAGGCGCGGCGGCGGCCGGGTGGTATGGCGTTCATGGCTTGGCCCTGCCGGGCGCCGAAGGCGTCTTCGCTCAGTGGGGGCTGCCGGGGCTGATGTATCCGCGCCTGACGCCGCTGAGCCTTCTGGGCGGGCCCGTTGTGATCGCCGTGCTGACGGCGCTGGCCGGGCTGTTTCCCTATCTTCGTTTACGCAAGCTGGAACCGGTCACAGCGATGAGAGCTGTCTAATGAGGTGCACGGAGAAAACACGACTTTTAGGTGCGCTGGCCTGGCGCAATCTCTGGCGCAATCCGCGGCGGACCGGACTCGTACTGGTGGCGGTGACCATAGGCATGTGGTCGATCATCAGCTTTACTGCCCTGCTGGAGGCCTGGGGCGCGAGCAGCCTGGATTCGACGCTCAAAGATCTGACAGGACAGGGGCAGATCCATGCGCAGGGCTATCTTGACAACCCCGACGCGGCGCACCACATGGCTCCGCCGTCCGGTACGCTGGAGACGCTTTTGGATGGGCCGGCGGTGGCGCACTGGGCGCCGCGTGTGCAGGTCCCTGCCGTCGTGCAGAGCGCCTATGAAACCATGCCGGTCAGCTTCGTCGGTATTGATCCGCAGCGAGAGCGCGGCCTGTCCTTCATCCCCGACGCCGTGCGAGAGGGGAAATATTTGGACAAGGTCGATACTCCGGGAATCCTTTTAGGTCGCACGCTGGCCAAGCGCTTGCATATCCGGGTCGGCCAGCGGGTAGTGTTGATGAGCCAGAGCGTAAGCGGCGCGCTGGCCGAATGGGGCTTCCGGGTCATCGGCCTGTTTTCAGCCACACCGCGGGTTGAGAAAAGCGACGTGTTCGTTTCGCTGGGCCAGGCGCAGGCCATGCTCGGCCTGGAGCAAGACATCACCGGCATCGCTTTCGACCTACACGATATGGCGGATCTGGATCTCTTTATCGGCCGATTGCGGCAGGCAGCTCCAGACAAGGATATCCAGTCTTGGGCGGCACTGCGTCCTATGGCCAAGGCGGTGAATCAGCTCTCAGACAGTTTTAACCAAGTCTGGATCGTAATTATGTTCGTGCTGATGGCCTTCGGCATCATCAATACATTGCGAATGGCGCTGCATGAACGGGTGCGCGAACTGGCCCTGCTCCAGGCGCTCGGCCTGCGCCCGCTCCTTATCCTCGCGCAGGTGATGCTGGAAACGGCACTGGAGATTTTCCTTGGCTTGCTGATCGGCGCAAGTCTGGCGGCGGCGACGGTTTTCGCTTTCCACGACGGTCTGAGTCTTGGCTTCCTGGCGCGCGGGGCCGAGTTGCTGGGGGCAGGTCGAGTGCTCTATCCCCGAGTGGACGTTGGTGGGACCCTGGAAACCGGTCTTATAATCTGGGTGCTGGGGCTGGCCGCCTGTCTTTGGCCTGTCTGGCGCATCGTGCGCCGGGTGCCTATCGACGCGATTAACAGGAGTCCGACATGATCGCCAAGACTACCGAACCCATCGTGCAATGCCGTGGCCTGAACAAAACTTACGGCCAGGGCGAGACGACTGTTCATGCGCTGCAAAACGTCGATCTCGATATCCGCCCCGGTGAATTCTTGAGCCTGTCCGGTCCATCCGGCTCCGGCAAGACGACACTGCTCAACCATCTGGGCGGCCTCGACCGGCCAGACAGCGGAGAGGTGCGCGTTG
>CAYZAH010000513.1:0-3941 GCA_964475805.1 uncultured Pirellulales bacterium
TGGAAAGGTGATGTCTGGAGCTTTAGCGTTCCGCCGAAGACGGCATACCAACCCACGCCAACTGACGGGGTCCAACTCGCCGACGCAAATAACGTGACCTTGAGATGGACGCCCGGTTTCCGGGCCAAGCTGCACACGATTTACTTCGGCGAGGACTATGATGAAGTGAATAATGCTACTGGAGGCGTCATGGCGGGGGCTGCAAGTTATAATCCCGGCCCGCTTGAATTAGAAAAGGTATACTACTGGCGGGTCGATGAGTTTGATCCTCCCGCTACGTACAAAGGGGATGTCTGGAGTTTCGCTACACCGGGGGCTGTCGGCAATCCGCAGCCAGCCTATGCCGCAACAGACGTTCAAATGAACGCGCTCTTGAGCTGGATGCCGGCCGATAGTGCCGCCTCACACGAACTCTACTTCGGCACGAACAAGGATGCCGTGCGCAACGCCGATACCGGCGCGCCTGAGTATAAGGGTTCCAAGGCGTTGGGGGCTGAAAGCTACGATCCCGGCTTGCTTGAGGCGGGGACGATCTACTATTGGCGCGTGGACGAAGTAGATGGTCAAGGCAACACGCTAACGGGTCCAGTGTGGGTCTTCACAACCGGTAACTTCCTCTCGGTAGACGATTTCGAGGCTTATACGGACGATGACCCGGCCGGAGAGGCCATTTGGCAAACGTGGATCGATGGTTTTGGCGTGGCCGATAACGGCGCACAAGTCGGCTATCTGATGCCCCCGTATGCCGAACAAACGATCATCCACGGCGGCCTGCAATCCATGCCGCTGATGTACGTCAACGAAGCCGGCGTTACGAATTCAGAAGCGACGAAGACGCTGACGGCGCCGCGTGACTGGACGCTGGCAGGTGTTGCGGAGTTGTCGCTCTGGTTCCGGGGCAGTGCGGGCAATGCGGCCGAGCCGCTCTACGTGGCCGTCTCAAACAGCGCCGGCGCGCCCGCGGTGGTGGCTCACGATGACGCGAACGCCGCGACGACCAGAACGTGGACCGAGTGGCGGATCCCCTTGCAGGACTTTGCCGACAAAGGTGTCAATATAGCGAATGTCAACGCGATCGGCATCGGGCTGGGCACAAAGGCAGGCACGGGGGCGGCCGGAGGCTCAGGGACGATGTACTTCGACGATATCCGGTTGGATAGACCATGAGATAACGCTCAGACATGGGAACGCCGAAGTCCGCAAGACCGCGTGTTCGTGCGAACAAGTATTGAAGCAACATCGGAATTAGCTATGGTTGGGGCTCACGCCGAACGTAGCCGGGTGGGCCCTGATCATTGCCTGTCCTAATGTGCCATGACACTCGAAATTCTGAATACCGGCAAGAGTAGAGCGATAGCGATCGTTCCAATAATGCCGCCCATGATGGTAATCAGGATTGGTTCGATGAGAATCATGACACTGCGGATTGAGGATTCAAGCTTCTTCTCGTAGAAGATCGAAACCTTGTTACAAACGCTGCCTAATTTGCCACTCTTTTCACCCGCACGAAGCATTTGGATAACACCAGGTGCAATCAACTCGCCACCCGTCGAAATGAGAATGGATTCGGAGAGTTGGTATCCGTCACGAATCTTGGCGTCCACCTCCGCCCAAAGCCGCTGGAAATAGTAGTTTCGACATGCACCCTGAATCACTCTGATGGAATCAAGCAAACTCACACCCGTAGTAATCATCGTCGCCATAATACGCATACTGCGGGTAACCACAGTATCGATGAACATCGTCCCAACAACCGGAGTGCGGATCTTGATGTAGTCTATCACGCGGCGTCCACTCATGGTTTGCACCCAGTAGTACAGCCCAACGGAAATCAGAGCACCGGCGGTGACCAAACCCGTCATTAATGGAAGGTTGCCCAGCAGCCTGCTGAAACCAACGACGACCTGGGTGAGCTTGGGCAGTGCCGCGCCGCGAGATTCGTAGATTTTCATAAACCGGGGCAGCACGAAGAACATCAAGGTCCCCGTCGCCGCCACTGCCATGAGCGCCATAATGAAGGGGTACGTCAGGGCGCCTTTGATGCGTTTTCGGGTCTCAGATTCAAAGGTGAGGTACCCACTGAGCACATTGAGCATTTCCGCCATTTTCCCCGATTCTTCAGAGGCTTTAACCATGCTGACAAACATTTCATTAAAGGCCCGTGGATATTCGGCCAGGGCTTTTGAGAAATCCTCGCCGCCCTTGACCTTCTCGGCGATCTCCTCAATGACATCTCCGAATATGCCGTTCTCTGCCTGCTCGGCGACGGCGTCGAGCGCATCACTGAGCACCACGCCGCTGTCCAGCATCACCGACAATTGGGTTGTGAACAATATGAGGTCCGACTGCTTGACCTTCGCCCGATGCGCACCGGATATTCCGTTAGCCTCACCTTGTGACCACATCGTGGAGTGATCGGACAGTTTTGACACACCTGAACCGGTCTCGACGCCCCGCGTGTACTCGGAGCTTTCACTGTCATGTGCTCGCGTGCCGCCATTGAATGGTGAGTCGTCACCTCTTCGGGCGGAATGGAGTTGTTCTGAAATCTTCGATGCCTGAACCGTCATTTGTCTTCGTCCGCTGTTATTCTCGTCGTGCTGCTCATTGCCACAGCAATCAAATTCCCGTTTCCGTCGTTCTCAGCACTTCCTCAATCGAAAGAATCCCTGCTTCCACCTTACCGATTCCATCGGATTGTAGGCAGACCATTCCATTCTGAACTGCTTTGGCCCTGAGCTTCTTCAAGTTAACTCCCTCGTTAATCATCTCCGTAATCTCATCGTTCGGTACGAAAAGCTCATGGATCGCAATTCGGCCTGCGTAGCCTGTATTACGACATTTTTTGCATCCCACGCCCCGGTAGAACGTCTCGATCTTTCCACCGACCTTTTCGACGACTTTCTTCAGACTCGCGGTCGGCTCATACTCCGTCTTGCAGTTCGCACATATCTTTCGCACTAACCGCTGGGCCAGGACAGCAATCAACGAAGCACCCACAAGATAGGGAGGCACTCCCAGATCCAGAAGGCGCGTGACTGCACCAGGGGCGTCATTTGTGTGCAACGTTGAGAGAACCAAGTGGCCAGTCAGCGCCGCCTGCACTGCGATGTTAGCCGTGGACTGATCGCGAATCTCGCCCACCATGATTATATCTGGATCCTGCCTGAGTAGGCTTCTCAAGGCCGTGGAGAACTCGAAGCCCGCCGTCTGGTTCACCTGAAATTGGTTTATTCCGGAAATGTTACACTCCACCGGGTCTTCTACGGTGCAGATATTGACCTCGTCGTTGTTTAACTCGGACAAGGCGGCATATAGAGTTGTATTCTTGCCCGAACCGGTCGGCCCGGTCACCAGGACGATACCGTTTGGAGCCTGGATAACCTCTCTGAACAACTGGAGATTCTCGACGGTAAATCCCAACGATTCCAGGCTGAAGAGCATCTTGTGGGGATCAATGACGCGGACGACGACTTTCTCACCGAAGTTGCCCGGCATGACGGAAACGCGCAAGTCGATAGGCCGACCTTCCATCAATACGTGGATACCGCCGTCCTGAGGCAGACGACGCTGGGCAATATCCAGTTCAGCCATAATTTTAATACGAGAGACGAGCGCCGAGTGCATCTGAAAAGGCGGACACATCTTCTCGTAGAGCCTTCCGTCTACCCTGTACCGAATGCGGAGTTTCTTGTCATCCGGCTCGACGTGAATATCGCTGGCGTTCTCACGCACGGCGTTGTAGAGCAGGTAGTTGACGAGCTTGACAACCGGCGACTGGCCTGCGATCTCCTCGAGATTGCTGATGTCTTGCGCGATGCTTTCTATGAGTGTGAAGTCCTCGAGCCCCTCCTCATCGATAATGTCGTCGATGACGAAGACGTTGGCGGCGGGCAAGTACGTTTGCAGCGTTGCCTTGATATCCTTGCTCGTTGAACAAA
>CAYZAH010000514.1:0-3940 GCA_964475805.1 uncultured Pirellulales bacterium
CTGAGTGCTTGAGTAGAGGCCGGCCAGGGCATCGAGCGCCTTCTCGTTCCCGATTTCCCTCAGTGCGCTAATGGCGGTTAAGGCGATCTCCTTATTCGCTGACTTTTGCATAGCCTCTATGATAGCGCCGTACTCCGTCTTGCCTGCGTCCACGAGCCTTTTGCCCACGACAATAAGATTTCTCTTGGCGTCGTCGGCCCATTGACTTTTCGGATAGGTCTTGACGAGGTCTTGGTAACACTGGAACACGTCTTCGTCTGAGGCGCCGATTTTCTCCATCGCGTAGCAATGCCAGAAATGGGCGTCGTCGAGATACGGACTCTTCTCGTATTGCTGGATGAAGGTCTCGAACGCCGTCATGGCCTTGTCCCAGTTCTCCTCCAGGATGTACCCGTAGGCCTGCTGGTAACGCTGGGTGTCCGTGTCGTTCGGATCGGCCTGAGCAGCTTGCCCCCGGACCATCGGCAGGCAAGCTAATATCAATAGACAGACGATCATTCTCTTGTTAATCATGATGAGCCTCCATAATTATGTTTGATGTGGACTTTTTGGTTTTGGTTTCACGTCGGAAGAGGCCTCCGGGCGATTCGGGGAGACTTTCGACAGGTCAATACGGAACAGAACACCCCGCTTGTCTACGCCTTTTTGAACCAGTTCCACCGCCTCCAGATCGTGCTCATTTTCGAGGTTGGCGATTTGCAGAAGGATGATTTCCAGATCACCGATCAGTTCGCGCAGCCGCGTCTCCGCGGGATCGGCCAGTGCCGTTTTCAGATATTCCGCCTCCTGGACCAGGGACTCGGAAATGCGTTTCTGACTCTGCAAATTGAGCGTTGCGGTGTCGTCCGTATCCGGGTCGAAATTGGCCAAGGCCAGAAGCAATACCTTTGACTTCTGTAAGTACGATTGCGCGCGATCTTCCGCCGCGACAACCGCTGGGTCGGTCTGGCGCTGAGTCGAGGCCGTTGCCTGATGGGCTGGTTCCGAGGGATGCTCTTCCGTCCAGATCAATTTGCCCAAAAAGATCCCTACCAGCACGAGGGCCGCAATTGCGCCCATGTGCAGCACAAGAGGTGAATGCCGGGTGGGTGATTCAAAGGGTAGCCTGCGCCAAGGAAGTGTCCGGCGTTGTGGTCGTTGAGATTCGAGACGTCTCTCCAGACGCTCCGAGTAGCCGGCCCAGAAGGTCTCGTCGGGTTCGGCGACTTTTCTGGCACCCATTACCCGGAGCGTCTCGGCCATTTGCTGATGAAGCTGGGCGCAATCGGGGCAAGATTGCAAATGAGCATCAAATTGCCTTCTCCGATCACCGTCGAGGTCGTCGTACAGGGCTTCGACCATCATTTCATGTATTTCTTGACAATCACTCATATCCTGTCTCCTCGAACATAAGGAGCTAATAGCCCCTGCAGACGTCTTATGGCCCGAAACAGCGTGCTCTTAACCGTGCCTTCGGTGACGTTCAGGCAATCGGCGATCTCTTTCAAAGGCATTGCGTGGTATTGGCGCAGCACGAAGACGGCACGTTCCCGCTCGGAAAGACTATCCAGAGCCCGTTGAATGTGTTGCTGCAATAAGGCCTTTTCAAACTCCTTTTCAGGATGGCTGAGAGCGCTTCGGCTTGGCGTCTGCTGGTGCCTGTCTTCATCGAGAATAACTCCTTTGGGTTTGACCGCCTTCCACGCCTTCTTGCGGCTGCGGTCGATACAAGCGTTCACCGTCATTCGATACAGCCAGGTGCTTATACTGGCCCGGCCCCGGAATCGCGGCAACGATCCAAATGCTTTGAGAAAAACGTCTTGTGAGATATCTTCGGCGTCATGATGGTCCCCGGTCATATCCAGCGCCACGGCGTAAACCTTCTTCATATACTGCTCGACCAGCGCCCGAAAGGCCGCTCCATCACCCTCGCGGGCTCGCTCAACGAGTTTTTGGTCGTCTAACAGGGTCGTCTCCATGGATTCATCTTATTAGACGAGGGCACGCAGTGAAAGGTTGGAGCCTTACGTGCGAGAATCTTCGACAATTTCCAACCGTCTGGAGAACGAGTAGCCGGTCCGTGGGTGGTCAGTCGGGGCTAATATTATGCCCTTGTGGTCTTCAAGCAGAGCTTTTTTGTTCAGCGCGACCGAAGTGATACAACCTGACCTTAATCTTCTTGCAATATCGGCCCGTGAGAGGTAAAGTAGGCGGCAATCAGTCAGAATGTCCGTTTCTCTGAGATTAACCGAATGACTTGAGAATATGGAGAGGTGTCGGAGTGGCTGATCGAGCCGGTTTCGAAAACCGGTGTGCCCTTTGCGGGTACCGCGGGTTCGAATCCCGCCCTCTCCGTTTTTTGAGTGCGTAGGGGCGCGTCCGCGTGCTTTGGCCTACCTCGGCTTTTTCGACGTTGCGTTTGACGTTGGATCGATTTGACGCCGTTGTGGGCGATCTTACCAAATTATGACTTTTCGGCGATCTGCGGTATTTCCAGTCGGATACTCACCCGCGTGGATGCTCGCGAAGCTGCCCTCACCACCTGCTTGACGAACGCCCCATCGGAAAATTATAAATCACAGGTTCGAAGCGGTTTACATTCCAGCGATGGCATCGACAATGGCTCTTCCGAACGGTACGACAGCCGCCGGACCGACCGCGGTCACGATAAGTCTATCCCGCTCGACGGGTGTACCCGTGTAGATCGCCCCGGCTTGTACGAGTGCGTTACGTTCAGACAGGAAGCTGGTCACACGGATGCCGGTGAGAACCCCCGCATTGGCCAAAATCGTCGGCGCCACGCCGATCGCCCCGAGCACTTTTCCGTTGCGGACCGCCTCGCGGGCGATATTCAGCGCCGCCGGGCTTCGCACGTATTCGACGGCGCCCACACCGCCGATGAAGATTACAGCGTCGTAGTCAGCCACTTTGAGCTGGTCGATGGGGATATTCGCCTCGGCCATATTCCCGAGTGCGCCCGAAATCATGCCGCGTCGTGTGCTCGCAATAAACGTCTGTACCAGTGCCGCGTCGAGTACGCGTTTTGTTCCGAAGAGCTCTTCATCCTGGAAGTTCTGACTTGGGACAATCAGCACGGCCTTCTTTCCGGCCGCCCCCGTTTGTCCCGCAGCCGCCTCCGGTGTCGCCTCTGCCGCCGGGTGGCCGACACTGACGATACACAACGGGTCCAGACCTCTCGCCAACCTGGTGATTTTGCGGGCGTTGCCTGTATCGAAGCCCGCAACCACCACCGAGCCGAGGTCCAGGGCTGTAGCCTCCAACTGGATATTTTGGGCAACCTCGCCGGCTTCCAGGTAAAGATACGTTCGCGCCTTGTCCCTGAATCGCTCGCTTTCCTTTCTGAACGAGCCGGCAATAATGATACTGCACGGCGCCCCGGCCACCGCCTCGGGCATTGCCGTGACGCCCGCCAGCGGAACGCGGATGTCCTGATCCGAGATCTGTTCGAGAGTCTGTTGATTGGGATTATAGCCAAACGTTCCCTCGCGGGTCACGAAGATTAGCTCGATGGGAAAAACGTTTCCGATCGAGGCCGCCGTTCGCACACCCAACTGTGGTTCCGTGATACCCTGGCCGGCCCACGCCAGTTGACTGATCTGCGAAGGTTTGAGATCTTCGTTTGTGAATCGAGTCACGCTCCGCCGGTTGGCCAGTGCCTGCTCGAGCGTGACCGTCCCCGTCAAATCGGGCTCGGTGAGCTGGACGATTCTTCGCTGTGTGACGCGGGCCCTGCGCTGAGCGTGGCTGGGGACGACGAGGCAGGCTAAAGCTAATGCGAGGACTATCAAGCGTTTCATTTTTTCTATTCCTCCAAAACGAGTTTTCTCTGGCGATAGACCATAACATCATCAATACGGCTATACTACCCCCTCAGTTTCAAATTTCCCAGTCCAAATTTTCATCCTTTCGGGGGTATCCGGACCAATCCGACGAGGCCGGG
>CAYZAH010000515.1:0-3939 GCA_964475805.1 uncultured Pirellulales bacterium
GGCTGACTGTAGCGAAAAATCGAAGATAGAAGAGATAAAGGAATGTGGAGGTATGGGGACAGGCGTTAGCTGGCACGAAATTTAGCTTCAAAATGAGTGGTTTTTATGGTTTTTACCTAGACACAAGGAGACAAACGAGGGATCGACAGCGGGAAGTTCGAGTCCATTAGCGTGGGCGGTCACGTACGGTAGGTGGTACCTTCCGACTTGTGTTTGCTATTCGTTGATGGTGGAGATGGAGCAGAGTTGGTCTCTCCCTGAAACAATTTTCGAATTGACATTATTCCCCCCATGATCAAGTGCCCGCCATTTCAAGCGGGTCACCAACCTCGCAAGCAAAAGTAGGGTATTATAGTGCGGTGAGACCAGCCTTTCGGATGGCAACCGGGTAAAGTACGATCGTTTGGGTATTCTCGTAGAACTGGCCCTTATCGCATGGGGAAAAATTCAATCCATATCTTTCGTTTTTCCTCGGCCTCTGCGGCGAGCCTGTCCAGTTCATGTATCTCTTGGAGGTTAAACGGTTTGCCCTCTTTCGTCTCTTTACCCGGTACATCAGGCATTACCGGAAAATATTTATCCACCATTTCATTGTACTTTTTATAAACTTCCATGTATTCGCGGAAAGCCTCGGCATCATTTTCAGGCACCATTTTTATCATTCTCTCCTTTTGTGACTGGCATCAGGACGGCGCCATATTAAGCACTACGACGCCCACGTTGCCTCCTTTTTTAATTCGTGGCACTCACCCGAGTCGCCGGTTCGCGCATACGACCGTATTGGAACGTGAATTCAGCTCCCAGGACCACGATCAGTGCCGAATAGTATATCCAGATCAGCAAAATGATGATCGAGGCGATGGACCCGTAGAGCAACTGGTAATTGGTGAAGTTCGCGAGATAGAAAACGAACAGTGTCCTGGCGATTTCAAAGAAGACGGAGGCCAGCAGCGCGCCGGGCCAGATGGTACGCCAGTGAGTTTTGGTGTTCGGAATGTATTTGTACAGCAATAAAAAAACGGCCAGAATCAGCAGGAACGCGACGAATCTTGTGCCCGCATCGACGATGATGAGTTCTCCCGCAGGAATATCGGCAACACCCCGGACAATTGAAATAATGGCGCTGGCCCCCAGGGACAGGAGAAAGAGAACACCGATACCGAGCACCATACCCAGCTCCCTGGCTGTTCTAACGAAGAAAGAGCGATATCTGGTGATATCCCAGGCGCGGTTGATCGCCCGGTTTACCGCCCTGAACATGGCACTCGCGCCCCATAAAAAGAGGATGATGCTCAGTATTCCCATGGTACCGCGCAGCGCGATGATGTTGGTGATGTTCTGTTGCAGGATGTTGGTAGCGCCGGGGATAGTCTCACCCACGTAACTCAGCAGTCGTTCCTGGAGGTCCACCGAAGGAAGGAAAAACCCGAAAATAGCGATCAGCCCCAGGAGGAGCGGGAATATGGACACGAATGCATAGTAGGCTACCCCGGCGGCCAGGTGGGCGGCATCATGATTACCCGCTCCCTCCGCGGTGCGGTATGTCAACTGTACGGCGGGGACCTGCAGCAGCCGGTCCTTCATTTTATGGAACCGGGCAACCAGGCGTTTCGTTCCTCTGACCATTTCTCTCGCTCATTTACCTTCCGGCAGGTAGAATCATTCACCGGTGGGCGAACGAATGCTGTCTGCGAGCGGCCGGGATGCCCCGGTGAGACTAGCTGATCGTTCCGTCCCGGGCGCTGTTAAGCAGGTACTTGACTATCTCGACGGTCGTCATGGACAGCGGCAGCGCGATGACAAATCCCAGTATCCCGGCGAAATGCGCCCCGAGAATACTGATGACGATGATGAACGCCGGGTTAATGTTCATCTGGGTGCCCTGGATTCTCGGTACCAGCAGGTTGTTCTCAAGCAGCTGAATGGCCAAATAACCAAAGGCGACCCAGATGACTTTTTCCGGGGCAACCGCCAGGGTTACCAGGGCGCCGGCAATGCCACCAATCCAGGGCCCGATCATGGGTACCAGTTCCGTGACCGCCGCCAAAGCGGCCAGCGGCAGGGCAAAATCAATCCCCATTACCATCAAGAGAATAAAGGCCAGGAGCCCCACCGCGAATCCCAGAATCATCTGACCGCGGAGGTAACGTACGGTCACATTCTGGATGATGGATAAAATACTTTTCGCGTGGGTCAGCGCCCATGCCGGCAGTACCTTTTGAAAACTACCGCGTAGCTTGTCCCAGTCTTTCAGAATGAAGAAGAGGAAAACCGGCATTGAAACGAACCCCAGTATCATCCCGGAAGAACTCTGGAGTATGCCTATTCCCTGGGTGAGAAAGCTCTTTAAAGCATCGCCCAGGGCCACGCCGGCCTGGGCGGAATATTTGTCAATCTGAAGCTGCATCGAATCCGATGACAGGAACGGGATTGATTTTACCCAGTGGGTGATCGCAGCCAGGCCGTTGGGAATAAGCTGGGGAGCCTCGTCCGCTATGGATACCAGTGCCTTCCCTATCACCGTGAAGAGATAAAAAATGGCGAGGCCGAAAACAGCCAGGGCTAAAAGATAGATTACCACGATAATGGAAATCCGCTTTAGCCGTTTGAACTTCGGCCGCCTGCCCGCACCGGGAAGCCGCTTTTCAATCCATCTGATAACGGGTAAAATCATGTAGGCAAGCAGCAGGCCGACGATAAACGGCAGGAATACGCTTCGTAACATCCAGAGGAACCAGAAAATAAAGACCAGTCCCAGGATAAAAACGATAAGCCGCCAGTGGCTCCGTGCCAGGACGCCAATAGTACTCATAGGTGCCCTCCGGCACCATCGTACGGGAGGGGATCGGGGAGTCCCCCGGACGACAGCGAGGACAATTTCCGGTGTTGAAGCGGCATCATTGGGTACTCCCTATTTGCAGGAACACTCGGTAGCATCCCGTTTCACATATACGGCCGGCTGCCGTAAACACCGGGGCTAGTTCTTAACGGCGTGGGCAGCCGCTTTGCCCCTCCGGCTTACTTCCGACGCGGCTTCTTTGACGTCATCGATGACCTCAGATGTCTCATCCTTCAGCGTGTCCACGAATTCGGTGGTTTTGTCCTTGATTAAATGCCTGGTTTCTTTGCCCGATTTCGGTGCGTAGAGCATGGCGAAGACGCCGCCCACAACTGCTCCGGCGAGTAAGCCGATACCAAATCCCATGCAGTTATCTCTGTTCATTGTTGACTCCTTTATTACTTCCCTTTGGTCAATACCTTCCCGATGACCTTAAATCCCCCGCGGATACCCTGGATCACGGCCAGCGCCGGCAGCACCACGCTGATTCCCTCGTACGCCAGGGCTGCGGTTTCAAGCGTCATTTTCGATGCCGCCTTCACCTGCCGCAGCGCGGACCTTGTTTCGCGGTCCATTCGGTAGGCCAGTACGGCAATAAAGACGAGCACCCCCGAGGCTGCAAACCCCAGGATGGTGATGCTCAGGTCTCGGAACCATTCAATACCCATTTATTCCTCTCATCCGTGGCATAGTCTAAGATTCCGAGGCGCCAGGTCCCCGGTCTCCTCGATGACCCGGGGACGTTTACGCACCGGAATCAGGCAGGTTTTCGGGGTTTACCTTTGCCTGATGGTATTCATCTGTTTTGACCATGGCTTCCCCGCAGCATGCAAGAGTCCCACCGCCTGCTTTGGTCACGATGACTTGATTGCCGCAGGTATTGCATTGATAGCTCTCGCCAATATTCTTAACTGCCATTCTGACTTCCTGTGAGCGTAATGATGCCGGCATAAGGCGTGGTCGGAGAGCCGGCGCCGGGCGCCGGCTCTCCGGAATTTATGGTTTGATGGCTAGACGGGCTGTTTTTCCACAACCGTGGTGTCTGCCACCACGGCGTCTGCCGCATTCTGTCTGACCGAGGCGATACCGATCATCGCATT
>CAYZAH010000516.1:0-3920 GCA_964475805.1 uncultured Pirellulales bacterium
TGCTGCTGGGCTTTGCGGGGAAGAGCCGCTCTGAAGAAAAGCTGAAGGTGGCTGCATGCCAATTCCCCGTCAGTGGGAATATCGAGAGCAACGCAGGTTACGTGAAGCGATTCATTAAGGAGGCGGCTTCGAACAAGGCGGATATTGTTCAATTTTCGGAAGCGGCTCTGAGCGGATACCCGCCTCTGGACATACCCTCCTTTGACAATTTCGACTGGGCCAAGTTGCGGGACGAGACACACCAGATCATGTCGCTTGCGCGGGAACGTCGCATTTGGGTCGTTCTCGGATCGGCTCATTATATCAGCGAAGATGAGAAGCCCTTGAATTGCCTTTATATCATCTCGGACGAAGGAAAGATCGTCGATCGTTACGACAAGTCTATGCTTACGGGAGTGGGGGGTGACATGACATTCTATACGCCGGGCGACCATACGGTCGTGGTGGAGCTGAAGGGATACAAGTTGGGGTTCTTGATATGCTACGATTCCTGCTTTCCGGAGATGTACAATATCTATCGGCACAAAGGTGTCAAGATCATGTTTCACTCCTTTTACAACGCGCACCACAAAGGCAAGACCATTCTCGACGAGATCATCCCCGCGGAGATCCGGGTCCGGGCCTCGGACAACCTGATGTGGGTGATTGCCAGCAACTCGTCCGGCCATTATTCCTCGTGGCCGACCTGCATCGCCCGGCCAGATGGCTCGTTGGAAGCGCTCGAAAGGGAAGTCCCCGGAATTCTCTATCGAGAATTCCCCGACGAAGTCCGCACCAAACAATTCCCAAGCTGGACCCACCACAACAAAGCCATGAAGCTCCCCAATGACGAAGTATACCACAACGGAACCCCAACAAAGCACCCCCGCGCGCTCGATACCCGTTCGCTGCCGTAGCTGGGTGGGCACTGAAAAATTTGTGTTTTTTGCTTGACAAATATGTAGTGGGTTGGTAACGATGCTTTTTGTTCTTTGATAAGCAGATAGACCGATTGCAGGTCCCGGGGTTGTTTGCTTCGGGATATTGAAATGGGAACGCGGTTAAAATCCGCGACGGTCGCGCCGCTGTGAGCGCCTGTTCCGATCCACGGATCGGAAATCCGAAAGACGTTTTATCCACTGTCCAGGCTTCAGATAGCCGGACGGGAAGGGGGTCTTGAGGTAAGGCGCAAGTCAGAAAACCTGCCTGTGATTGGCTGCACGTTGGTTGTGTTCTCGCGAGTTGGAACACGGGTGCGGTTTTTTACAGCCCGGGCTGCGTGGCTGTAGAAGCGTTTGTAATGCATAAAGAAGGCCGCCGGTTCTCTCGTGAGGACGGCGGCTTTTTTTATTGGTGCCCTCGCGATAAGGGCCGGAACGGATGGAAGGAGAAGAATGATGGCTTCGGTGAGAATGATGAAAGCGGGATGGTGGGTATGCGCGGCTGGTGTCTTAGTTGTTGCGGGAGTGGCCCGGGCCCGGATTGCCACGTTTGACGAGTTGGCCCTGGCGCCGGAATCCTATTGGAACGGCGCCGACGGGACGGGCGGCTTCGTCAGCGGCGGGATGCACTTCGACAACAACTACGACGCCAATTGGGGCTCGTGGGACGGCTTTTCTTACTCGAACGTAACGGACACGACGACAATGGGATACGTCGCCCAGTACAATGCGATCGCGGGAACGGGCCAGGGCGGTTCGGCCAACTACGGCGTCGTTTACGTCGGCTGGGTGACGCCGCCCGCGGTGGCGCTGGAGACGCCCGGCGTTGTGGACGGCTTGTACGTCACGAACAGCAACTACGGGTACTACTCCGTGCTCCTCGGCGATGTCTTCGCGAAGAAATTTGGCGGCGCGACCGGCGACGACCCGGACTGGTTCTTGTTGACGATCACCGGCAAGGACGCCGACGGCGCCGTGGCCGGGACTGTTGATTTCTATTTGGCGGACTACCGCTCGGCGGATAACAGCGAGGATTACATTGTCGATACGTGGCAGTACGTGGATTTGACTTCGTTGGGTCCGGTCAAGAGCCTTGAGTTCGCCTTGAGCTCCAGCGACGCGGGGGATTTCGGCATAAATACACCCGCCTCTTTCGTGATCGATACCATCGTATACAGCGCGACGGACGAGCAAAGCGGGCCTTATACCGAAGCCGGGGTGAACGGATACGTCAACCCCAACGACGGCTGGCGGCCCGCCCGTCCGGGCGAGGCTGACGCGGTTCTCAATCCGATCTTCCGGAGCTGGGCGGCTGAGGTCGTCAGCTATCTGCCCGCGCCGGGTTTAGCGGCTCAATGGACCGATCCGAACTTAGCTTTAGGGTCCGTGACCGGCAGCATCGCGGACGTCGTGAGCCTGGGCGATTTGGGCCAGGAGCAGCTCGACGGGGGGATCGCGCCCGGCCGGATTACCTTGAGCTTCGACGAGCCGATTCGTCAGGGGCGGGGCTACGATTTCGTCGTTTTCGAGAACGGCTTCGCTTCCAGCGCGAATTGGAACGATGGCTCCGTAGCCGGGCAGATGTTCGCCGAGTTAGCCTACGTGGAGGTCTCCTCGAACGGTGAGGATTTCGTTCGATTCCCTGCGGTTTCACTGACCGCCGGGCGCGTGGACTTTCTACTCGGCACGATTGATAGCACCGAGGTCTATAATCTCGCGGGTAAACATCCCAACGGCTACGGAACGTGCACGGGCACGCCGTTCGACCTGAGCGACGTTGCGGATCTGCCCGAAGTCGTCTCCGGGATCGTCGATATCAACGATGTCCGTTACGTGCGAATCGTCGATATCCCGGGCAGTGGAGATTTCCACGACCAGGCGGTCATGCACATAAATCCGAATACGTGGCCCGACTGGGATCTTTACGCGAACGATCATCCGATCTACGACGCCTGGAACACGACACTGGCACCGATTGATCCGTCCGGCGGCTTTGACTTAGAGGCGATCGGCGTTCTCGAGGAACAGGAGTATTCCGCGGATATCAATTTGGATGGCATCGTTGATGACTCGGATTTGGAGTTGTTGGAATCGGCCTTGGGAAGCCACTTCGGTCAGGCGAACTGGCTCGCGCGATGCGATCTCGCCGAGCCGAAAGACTATATCATTGACCAGGCGGACAAGGACGTGCTTCTTGCGCAATGGCACCAGGTGGAAAAGTGGCGAGGTCAGTGACAAGCATAGAACCGAACAGCATGGGCAGGGAACCTGCCCATCCTACGATTGCTTTAGCTCACTTATTATGAATATCAAGAAAAGACAGGGTTTGACGCTGATTGAGGTGCTGACGGTGATCTCCGTCGTGGCGCTGCTGATAGCGATATTGATGTCGCCGTTGGGCGCGGCGCGCTCGGGCAGCCGGGCCTTAGCATGCAAGTCGAACCTTCGCCAGCTTCTGTTAGCCGGCATCGGGTACGCCACGGAAAACGACGGCGCGTACGTTCCGGCGGCACAGGACATGTGGGATAACGCGGGTCTATACCGCTGGCATGGAACGCGCGACACGCTCGACGATCCGTTCGATCCGCTTCGAGGCCCGTTGGCGGGCTACCTGGCGGACGGGCGGGTCAAGGAATGTCCGGCGAAAGTCGATTTCGTGAAGGGGCAGGATTGGAGCACGAATTTCGAGCAGGGCTGCGGCGGGTACGGCTACAACATGACGTACATCGGCAGCCGGCTTTGGCAGGGTGGTATCGACGGCGCGCAAGCCTGGAGGGACGCCTACGCCGCGACAACCCGTATGACGGAGATAGCCGCACCGGGCCGAACGTTGATGTTCGCCGATACCGCGATGGCCAACGGCCCGGGCCGCCTGATCGAATACTCGTTTGCCGAGCCGCCTTTTGCCGTTCAGAACGGGCGGCTTGTAACGGAATTTTTCATGTCACCGTCCATTCATTTCCGTCATAGGGACCAAGCCAACGTCGGCTGGAGCGACGG
>CAYZAH010000517.1:0-3916 GCA_964475805.1 uncultured Pirellulales bacterium
CTGGATTGTCGATATCGCAAAGATGGACGTCGAGACAATAGAGTTTGCCATTGGGATCCGTTTCCGTCACCACACTAGATCGTCCATCCGGCTCGGGGCGGGGATAAATGAGCTTGGCCTGGATATCGTGGTAGTTAGGATCGTCGAAAATCAACTCGGTCCGGCCATTGGAAGGATCGAGGCGATAGACGCCGTGCGTGTCCGAGTTATCTGGCGATCTTCGGGACACGAGCACCGTTCCATCCGGAAGGGGTGAAGGCGAATGAAAAAGACCATCCGATTTTCTTGTGATCGGTCGATAGGAATGAAGCGGCCTTCGAAAGAGGACGGAGCCAATAGTGCCCGCGCCGTCCCAGGCGAGTTTATCCGCCTCGATGAACAGAGCCAATCCTTTCGTTGTCGTACAAGGCATGTGCTTGATGCGTTTGCCTTCGTTTATACAAAACGCCGCACAATCCGCGCCGTCAATGTTGACTCCGAACAGGGAAACGCGCCCGAGCAGCCCGTGATTGAGCCTGGCCCGCTGCCAGGTCGCAAAGAGCAGGCGTCCGTCGGGCATAATGAACGGGTCCCGGTCACTGGACAAGTTGAACGTCAGACGGCGCACCGCCGAGCCATCCAGCTTGCAGGAATACAAGCTCGTAGCTATTCCCACGCCAGACTCATTCAAGGCTCCTGTCTCCGATCCCACGAACGTCAACTGATACCACGGTTTCGGGGAGACAATAGTGTACAGCGTAGCCTGGTAGCTCGGGCTTCGACAGTCTCCAATGCCATCGGTGATCTGCCTGACGTTCGAGCCGTCGATCTGCATTTCGTAGATATTCCAGTTGTCTTCGGCCATCTTCTTGGCGGAGAAAAGGATGTGTGAAGCGTCGAACGAAATCTCCGGATCGGCGGCGCTATGAAAATCTTGGCTTAGAACGTGCACGGAACCATCCGGATATACCTTAACCAGTCGCGCTCCATTCACTAAATCCGGCCACAAGAGCCACGGGGCTATGGGCGTCTGATACTCATCTCCCTGATGAGCCTGTGGAGGCTGCGTCGAATTACTTGCAGGAACCTGTGTGATAATGATAGCGCTTTTAACGAAGTCCTTGAGGAGCGGGGATGCCGTGCTTTCTGTGGCCAGGGTGACTGTGGAAATGGCGACGATTCCAGTGAAAAAGCACGGGATGAGAAGACTCGTGAGACTTCGTCGGTTACGAATGAGAAGATCCTCGAATCCCATGCTCTGACAATCTCCTAGTACGACACTCAAGCAGAATAGCTAAATCGTATCAAAAAAGCTGAATCGCGTCAATTTCAATGATCTACATTCACGGCGTCGAGCATGGCGACGATATTCTCAGGCGGGACGTTCGCAAGGATATTGTGGACTTGCTGAAAGACAAAGCCGCCGCCGGGTGAGAGGACGCGGACCTGGTTTCTGACGTGTGCGGCTACTTGCTCAGGGTGTGCGTTGGGGAGGATCCCTCGGGTATCACAACCGCCGCCCCAAAATGTCAGGTCTCGACCGAACTCGGCCTTCAATTCCGCCGCATTCATGCCGGAGCACGTGATCTGGACCGGATTGATGGCGTCGAGGCCCGCATCGATGAGGTGCGGGAGGAGCTCACGGACGCCGCCACAACAATGGAGCATGACCTTGACGTCGGCAAGCTCCTTCGCGCGGTTCCAGAGGGTCTGGTGACGGGTTTTGAAAAACTCACAGTACATGCGAGGACTGAGCATGGGACCGGTCTGCATGCCGAGGTCGTCGCCGAAGAGGATAATGTCGATCGAAGAGCCGACGGCCGCAAAGAACTTCTCCAGATTAGCTAAGTGAATTTCCACTAACTGATCGAGGAAGCGATGGGCCTTCTTGGGTTCGGCGGCCAGCAGCATGAAGAAATTGTCGGCCCGGTAAAAGAACTGGCCCATCTCGAAGAGGTTGCCGCCGAACAGGCCGATGATGGCACGATTGGTGCTCTCGCGGAAGAGCCGAGCACCTTCGCTAAATGTTTGCGCATCGACGGGGCCGGGCGGAGCCGCAACGCCAGTCCACATACACTCTCCGAAGACCGACGCCTTGATTTCACTATCGCCGGATTCTGCGAGTGGAAAATAAGTCTGCTCAAAGTATAACGTGCCGTCGGGCATGTGGGCGATGACCCTCCCGGAATCAGACAGGATGACCCATCGGTCGGATCGACGCTCCATGTTGGTCCAGGCGGGAATGAGACAATCGGCTCCGTCGGGGAGAGTCCAGGGCTTCCACGCCTCATTGCGAAGCGCGAAGCCTCGCCCCATCTCAATACAGTCAACGCCAAAGCGGTCCAGCACGTCATCGTCAACCACAGCGAGTTGCTGGATCACGTCGTAGACGCGGACGGGTCTCGGCTCGAGCCCGAGGACCTTGCGCAGTTTGGGGTACACCATCGCCGCGATACCGGACGAACGATGGCCGGACAGATCGACCGGAACGCGATCCGGCTCGACGTGGTTCAGTGCCGCCAGGACTCTTTCTCTGGGTGTCATAGCCATTCTCCCGTTTGTAGTGACGCCGTCAGGCGTTATCCCGAATGCCCTCACGGGCACACTACGAGCACCTCGATTATAGTTCATCCGCCCGGTTCGACAACTCTTAACTTAAATCAAAGAAAGCTGCCACCCTTGCATGGAGATGACTCACAGGTTATCATAACGTGTTGCTTTGGGCATAGTGTGTAGAACCTGCGGTTCATGCAAGAACAGTTGTATCTTAGGGGTTCCAAAATGTGTCGTCTACCTATCAACCGTGTTGCGCTCTTCATTCTAATATTATCCGCCGGTCGGCTTGCGTTTTCCGTGGATGAGAACGTTTCAGCGCAATCGTCGTCTGATAGCCGGGGCTTGGCTCGGCAAATATTGGCGGACCCGAACTTGCCACTGGTTTTAGACAAGGCCAAGAGTCTGTTGAAGACCGGTTTCACGGCCGGCAGCGGCTACGGTGAGATATGGATTCGCGATCTTAACACCTTCATCGAGTTGTCGCTCCAGGTGAATGACCCCAAGCTGATCCGCGAGGCCCTGCTGACGTTCTTCAAATTCCAGGGGTCCCAAGGGGACATCCCGGATGGTTACATCCCGAAGACTCGGGGCAACGTAGGCTACAAGTACCGCCGGTCATCTCTTGCTCCCGAGTTTCTTGCCCACAAGAACACGGTAGAGACGGATCAGGAATCCTCACTGGTCCAGGCGGTGCGGAAGTATGTCGCCGTTACGCACGATTCTTCTTTCCTCGATGAGAAGGTGGACGACCTGACCGTGCGCGAACGTCTGGGCCGAGCGCTCGACTATGTGCTCACCCATCGATTCGACAACCGGCACGGCCTCGTGTGGGGCGCCACTACCGCCGACTGGGGCGACGTTCAACCCGAGCACAAGTGGGGCGTGGAACTGGACGAGAACTCTCATCGGACGCTCGATATCTACGACAATGCGATGTTCCTTATTGCCATCAATAACTACCTGTCGCTCGTGGACGATGCCGGCACCGAACCGGCACATTGGCGTCAGGTAAGAGACGACCTTCGGACCAACGTGCGTAAGTACCTTTGGGACCCGGACCGGCGAAAGTTCCGGCCCCACGTTTACCTTGAAGGTTCTCCCTTCCCGAGCACTTTTGACGAAGCATCGGTCTACTACCACGGCGGAACAGCCGTGGCTATCGAAGCTGGCTTGCTCACACGTGAAGAAATCAAGGAATCGCTCCGACAGATGATAGAGGACGTCCGGCGCGCCGGCGCCAGCTCCATTGGACTGACGCTTTATCCGGCCTATCCGAAGGGTAGCTTCAAGAACCCGCAGATGGCCCCATATTCCTACCAGAACGGCGGTGATTGGTCCTGGTTCGGCGGGCGCATGATCCGCCAGCTCATTCGGTATGGTT
>CAYZAH010000518.1:0-3910 GCA_964475805.1 uncultured Pirellulales bacterium
AAGCTGACCACCGTCGAAGGAACGATCGAGAGCGTTGGCACTTTCTACCCTGAAAACGGTGCAACGCCCGGCACGAGTCTTAACATAAAGACCAAAGAAGGCGCGTCACTGGTCGTGTATGCCGGTCCTCGTGACTTCACAATGCACAAAGACCTTGCGCTCACGTCCGGCAAGGACATTAGCGTCACGGGTTGTAAGACCACGGTCAACGGCAAGTCCGTGATTATCGCCAGTCAGCTCAAGGTCAAGGGCAAGACGTTGAAACTGCGTGACCAACAAGGAAAGCCTGAATGGAACACCAATTGGTGCTCACACGAGCAGAAGTAGTCTCAACGCCGTCAATAAGCGCAGAGGGGGCACTCAACACTTGTGTGTCCCCTCTTTTTTGCGCCGGAGGCGCGCGACGGGACAATTGCATTTCTCCGTACGCAATCCGAAGCATACGGCGCTCAGCCGCCTCAGCTCAATTCGGATTGGGGGTAATCGTCAATGTCACAATGGCGTGCGTGACGGGCTGCGTCAGATTAATGCCCAGCCGCGTCGGGTTTTCGGGAGTATGGAGATCCTCCTTTATGACTTGCGGCTGAATCTCAAAGTCACTGCCGGTCACTTTGATATCCACGCGGAGCGACTCCTTATCATCGCGAACAATCAATAATGAGTCGGACAGCTTCTTCCATGTATCGAATGTGATGAGGGCCGTGCCGAAGGCACAGGGTTCGGAGAAGGTCACCTCGTCGGTCACGGTCAGCTTGCCGGGACTCGTGCGGCTATAAACGAACGTCCGTTCGAGTCTCTTGAGTTGCGGAACATTGTAAGCCGAGGTGATATCGAGAGCCAGCGTATCGGATTCATCGCTGAAAGCGTGACGAATCACCCGGCCCCGGGCCTGCGCGCCGGTTCGCTGCAATTTGCCCGCCACCATCGGGACGGGATGCCCGAAGGAATTCAGCACGTTGCTTTCGTAACGCTGGCCGCTGAACGTGCGGGCGGTATAGACCTCGCTGCCGGGGTCGATTAGCAACGGCTTATCTCCCAGAACAACGACGAAAGAGCCGACGTCGTTGTGATTGTGATGCTCGTCGTTGTTCCCGCCCTTGAGTGCGACGCCAAATTGCGACGTTGAATTCGGCGTGGGCCGGCAGATCAAAATCCCCGCCTGGTCGAACCACGTTCGGATGCCGGGGACCGAAGTGTCATTTCGGGCGGGCGTCGCCCTGCTCGCAGCGTTGGGAAAGCTGTACATCATGCTCTGATACAAGCCCCCGCTCGGCGAGACGACGTCAATCCGATCCCAGCGGGCGAGACCCATCCCAAGCCGCCGGCTGACGTAGTACATCAGGCGAGAACTCGGCTTGGCGTCGATCGAACAGTCGGCGAACGCAGGATATACGCCATTAATGATCTCGATCTTCGCGCCGAAAGCGGCGGCCTCCTTGGCTTTGGTGTTTTGCAGAAGGTCCAGTTTTCCGTCCGTTGCTTGATAGACTGCCTCACAGAGCATGGCATAGTGGCCGAAGCCGTAGTTCCAATAGCCCAGGCCCTCCGAGCAATAGCCGTCGTCGGTGAAGCCTGCGAGGAAATTCTTCGAGTAGTGCTCCGCCGCCGCGACGAAGAGCGCCCGGTCGTCGCGTGAGTCGATCACCGCCAGCGCCGAGCCGGTGACGTTGGCCAGGCACACGGCGTTCCAGTTGTTCGTCGTAGTCATCCACCAGTTCTTCGCGCGTTTGCCCTGCACCATGT
Organism: uncultured Pirellulales bacterium; assembly: GCA_964475805.1. Lineage (GTDB taxonomy): Bacteria > Planctomycetota > Phycisphaerae > Sedimentisphaerales > Anaerobacaceae > JAFGTG01. The sequence continues at coordinate 1,744 of CAYZAH010000518.1, forward strand.
CCCGATAAGGCTTGAAGATCCGCCGGTCAAGATTGCTGCGAATGAGGCGGTGCGTTTCAGGGTCGAGCCGGTCGGCCAGGAGATAGTCCGCCATAGCCAGCGACGAAGCCAACCCCGAGGAGCCAAGGTCGATGTCAACGCTCTCTCCGCGAAAATTGGTCAGATCCCTATCGTGAGCAGGCATGACCCAGGTCCGCTCGGAGCAGATCGCCCGGACGATTTCGGCAAACGCCGGGAGGAAGCGTCCCTTATTCTCCAGGCACTCGGCCAGCGTAAGCGTGTCGATTCGTCCGCGCCGCCGGCCGGCGACCCTCTGCCAGCGGGTCCGGTTACCTGTGCGAGAGAAATCCAGAAAAAGCTCGTCCGGCTGATCCGGAATAGGCGTATCCAGAAGCCTTTCGGCACTCGAGATCGTCCCCTTAAATGAATCAATCCGGGCAAGCGCTTCCCAAGCAGCGCGGTCACTGATCGGCGCACCGAACCCGGCGGGCTTTTCAGCTAACCACCCGGCAAGCTGTTTAACTCGAGTCGCGTCAATGCCTTCCTGCCTCGCCCAGGCGGTACCTTGAAAGCACATCACACAAATGGCGATAGACAAAGGTGCCGTGAAGAACAAACACGTCGTCTGTCGAGAGATACGTTGTACCATAGCCTTACCCTTCTGTCTTCCCAATTGACTTCAACTGACTACTCCGGCATAGTATCATAGCGGGAACACCAATGCAAGTGCCGCAAGGCGTCCCCATGCGGAGCACAGAGATGGGCTCGTCTGTGAGCTTAGGCGGAGAGAGATCACACGAATTTTCGTTTGCCGTTTTGGCCTTGAGACCTGCTGGCACAGTTAAAGACTACAGTTGGTGGCAATTCCGAACAGAAAGTGGCCGGCCCGGAATCGGTCACGTTTCGGCCGCTTAGCCAGGTCCATACAGGCAAATGCTGTCGAAGAACATCAACCCGGTGCCTCCGGCCTGAAGCCTGCTGGGGTCACCGAGACAAATGGCGATAGAGCGGACACTGGTAAGGTCAATATCCACGAATGCTTTCAAATCGATGATCCACTCCGTCCAGGCGCCGATCCGCGCCGCTTCGGGTTCATTGTGATAGACTCGCGCCCCGCCATTGAGAACAACACTCATAGGCGTCACACCGTTGAGCGGATCGCCGTGGAACCAGAGCGATAGGACCTCGGCGCCTGTCTCGGCCCAATTCTGTGGCGGATTCAGCATCCGTTCCGCCGTCCCGACCTTGAACAGGGCGTTGTAATAGAAGGGCATCGACTGCTCGCCTTCATAGACAATATCCCGTTCGGCATAAGGAGGAAAGAAATGGCCAATAGTACAGCCATTTGCCAGCGGGTCGTCGTATCCGTCCAGCCATACGTCGAATATCCTGTTGCTCGCCGGATCGCTGGGATCCAAGTCGTTGTAAGACTCGAAATCATCGATGACAAGACAAATAACCGCCGTCGGGATCGGGATGCCCCCGCTCAGCCAGTTGCCGGCGAACTCCCGCAAATCATCGAAGCCAACCTGGCCGTCGCCGGTCAGGTCGGCTCCGCGACACGGAACGAAGCTCATGTCACTCGTCAGCCAGCGTTCGGCAAAGAAGGCGAAATCCGTAAAGTCCACCCAGAAGTCGCCGTCGAAGTCTCCCGTGATGAATTGCCAGGGGAATTGAGGATAATTGAGCCCCTCGCAGATCGTCCAGACGTCTTCGGTTCCGTTGTCGTTCTCACGCACGAAATCCCAACCCGCTTCCAAAAACATCTCTTCCGTCTGCATTTGGGCCGTGGTTTTGCCGTTGCCATCGTCACAACCCGTTCCCGATTCCTGCTCTCCACACATGTTGCTCAAACCGCTCCTCTGACGGTCCCAGAAGCAAGCTACCACCGTGCCTCTGGCATTCCTTCCCACCAGACCGCCGACTTGAAGCCTTCCTGTAACGGCACCCGTTGAATAACAATTAGTGATTGTGCTTTCCCAACTCTCTCCGATCAGGCCACCCACTTCAAGGTATCCCGAGATGTCGCCGGTTGAATAGCAGTTGGCGATTGTGCCCTCAGAATTACGTCCCACCAGGCCGCCCAGGCACCAGCCGGTTTCATCCGAGACGCTTCCGGTCGAATAGGAGTTAACGATTGTGCCGTCCCAATTCTGTCCTACGAGTC
>CAYZAH010000519.1:0-3908 GCA_964475805.1 uncultured Pirellulales bacterium
TATACGATCACCGGCCGGAAGGCAAGAGATAACCCGAAGAAATTTCGGCATTTCCCCGGTTTTGCCCGTCACAGCAGCCCATCCACCTTGGCCACGAGGTTTTTGACGTGTGTAAGGGACTGCTCGAACTGGCCTCGTTCCGTGTCGTTCAGGTTGAGCTCGATGACTTTTTCGACGCCGTTGCCTCCGAGAATGGCCGGAACGCCCACGAAATAGCCCCCGGCGCCGTACTCGTCGTCGCAATAGGCGCAGCACGGCATGACGGTCTTCTTGTCTCTCAGGATCGCTTCGGCCATCTTGACCGTTCCCGCCGCCGGGGCGTAGTAGGCGCTGTGGCCCATCAGATTCACGATTTCGATGCCGCCTTTGCGGGTGCGCTCGATGAGCCTGGCGATTGTGTCGGCGTCGAGCAGCTCCGCGATCGGTATTCCGCCGACGGAGGTGAATCTGGGCAAGGGAACCATGTCGTCGCCGTGCCCGCCCATGAGGACGCACTTGATTTCCTCCACACTAACCCCAAGCTCCGAGCCGAGGAAACAGCAGAAACGCGCCGAATCCAGCGCCCCGGCCATGCCCATCACCCTGTTCTTGGCAAAGCCCGTGACCTTGGCGGCGACGTAGACCATCGCATCGAGCGGATTGCACACGACGATAACGATGCCGTCGGGCGAGTGCTGGGCGACTTTCCGGCTGACGTCCTGGACAATCTGAGCATTCTTAGCGAGCAGATCATCCCGGCTCATGCCCGGCTTGCGGGGCAGCCCGCTCGTGATGATCGTCAGATCGCTGCCCGCCGTCGCCTCCCAGTCGCACGTGCCGACGATCCTGGAATCGTACAACTGAACCGGCGCAGCCTCGGCGATATCCAGCGCCTTGCCCTCGGCCAGACCCTCGACGATGTCGATCAGAACGATGTCGCCAAGCTGCCGGGTCGCCGCGATGTGCGCCGTCGACGCCCCAACATTGCCGGCCCCGACAATGGTAATCTTCTTCCTTGCCATGAGTTTCCTTTTAATGTGCTTCTACTGTCCATAATATGCTTACATTTTCGAACGAGGATTGTATGCAAAAACAAATGAAGTCGCCAAAACAAAAATGTCAATCGACTTCGGGAGCGGCGGGTTCTGAATTTTGATGAACGATAACATAATTCTCATCGGATTCCCATTGCGATGGATTATTGCGAATATAGGTTCGTATATGATTCAATTCCGTTTCATTTCGTACGATCCGGTCATGGAAACTGCGTTGCCACAATTTACCGGGAAATAAACGCCAACCATTGGTTTTGGCACCATCGATATATCGCTTGGTTGTAATTGATTTGAATCTTCCTACAACGTCAGACAACGACAACGTGACCGTAGGGACAGGCCCCCGTGCCTGTCCGTTTTCTATCGCCGGATATTGTTCTATCGCCGGGCATTGTCCATTTTCTATCGCCGGACATTGTCCTATCGTCAGAAACGGACGGCCACGGGGGGCCGTCCCTACGGGCCGAATAATGATGATTCCATGTAGGTGATTCGGCATGATTTGCATCACATCCAATTGAATACCGGGATAATATGTTGGAATTTCATGCCATGCATCCCGAATCATTCGGCCGGCATCGTTTGCGAGCATTTCTCCATTTTGGATGGCGCCAAAAAGACAGAATCGAAGCTGTGTACAAGTCGTCACATAATAATAGCCGGGTTGCGAATAAGCGTAATCCTTCTTACGTTGGGATTTACGATTTGGTTGCATTGGATATGGTTTTCGAATCTCTCGGTTGTCATTCATCCGCGTTGAGTTGCCATTCGAGGATGCCGGCGGAGAAATTCGGCTGCAATTGCGCTTCGAGACGCAGTGCTGTGGTTTCGACCGGATCGAACCTTGTACGATTGAACGTATCTTTTTCGAGGCCATAGCGTCCGGCGGCGGATACTCCCCTCCATTGCCCGCCGCCTTTGTAGAGCAAACGCCAAGACTTTGGGAGGCGGCAGCTACCCTGGCCCGTGTCGTCGAAGAAGTAGACCGCCGAACCCGAGACGCTCGTCGGTTTGTCGAAGTCGTACTGAACCCATTCCGTTGTGCCTCTGTGGTCCCACCATGTAAAGCGCGGGATGCTATGATCGCTGGAATTGCGCGGTATTCGTCCATCGTTGAGTGCCATAACGGTGTCACCGTCCCAGCAATGCGAGGCGGTGGCGGGCAGCGTTTTCGGCGGCGCCTTCCACTCGTGGGCGTCCGGGCCGGAGCCGATGGTTGGGAACGCGGAGATTCGCAGCCGGGCGCAGCCCATCGGAATCAGCGTGACGGTTTCGGTCGGCTCGTTGGACTTGACCGGGCCTTGCTGAAGCGGACCTACCAGACCTAGAGAGTCCATTTGCCACGCGGGGATCTTCCGAGCCTTGGCACGCAGCTCAATCGGTGCCGCCGTCGTCTCGAACGGCTGGCCGTTGGTAGGCCATGCCTTCTGCTCCACCTTGAAGGAAGAGGCCGGGTCATCCTCGTTCAACACCAAACCATAATTCCAGGCGGTCGTCGGATGAATCTCCCATGCGGGCCATTCGTTGGTGCCGCCGGCCCGAACGTACTTTTCGCCGATCTTCAACGAATACGTGAGCGGTCCGCGGTCCACCGAGACACTATCCTTGTTCTTGGTCCACTTTCGCAGTGTGACCTTCATCGGCAGCTTGAGGTTCAGCTTGTCTCCGTCACTCCACTGGCGGTTAATCTCGACGTATGAACCGGGGCCGTACAGTTCGAGCATCTTCTTGTTCATCGTCACTTCGGGTTTCCTGCACCAGCCGGGTATGCGAAGGTACAGCGGGAATTGGACGGGTTTGCTCGTCTTGATCGTGAGTTCGATATCTTCAGCGAACGGATAGCGTGTCTTTTCGATGATCGTGACTTGCGTCCCGTCGCCCGCCTTCGCCGTTACCTTGCACGGGGCGTACATAACGGCTGCCAGCCCGTTGCCCGGCGTCGCTAACCACAGGTGCTCGGCGTAGTAAGGCCAGCCGTGGCCCGAATTGTGCTGACAGCACCGGTGGAGGTGCGGGTCGAAGAGCAGCATCGGACCGCCGTTCTGCAAGCCGGGCGACTTGGTCTTGCTGTCGCAGAGAGTCATATTGGGAGCCGTCAGGTAATGCAGGGCCTTGAGGTCAGGCGTGAACGCCGCCGGCAGCGAGTTGAAGGTCACGTCCTCGCACCGGTCGGCCCACTTGGGATTGCCGGAGATCGTCAGCAATATCTCTTCCGAGAGCATCATCTCGACCATGCCGCACGTCTCGACGGCCTGTCGCGGCCCGGTGAAGCCCGGCCGACAGTTCTCGTCCCCGCCGAACATCCCGCCGGGGACCTGCCCGTACAGACCGCGAATCTTGGTCCAGTTACGTTCAGCCGCCGCTAAGTGCGCGGGGTTTTTCGATTGCATGTAGAACGTGGCCGGCTCGCCGAAGCCCTGGGACATATTGACGTTGTGCCAGTTGATAACGTCCTTCTCCCACTCGGCGGTATGCGCGTGTACCTTCTTGGCCAGGTCCAGCAGGAAGGTGTCGCCGGTCCGGTTGTAGAGCCAGTAAACACTGAAGAGCAGGTCGCCGCCCCGCATCTTTGGCCAGTAGCCGACCAGGAAATGCTCTTCGGGCACGCTCGCCAGATACTTCATGTAGTTGGTCATCAGGCCGATCACGCGCTTGTCGCCGGTAAACTCGTAGTAGTCTTGCAGGCAGAAGAGCATGATCATGTTTGGCCACAGATCTTCGCGCCCCTGGAGCTTCGTGGCCGCACCTTTCCGGCCTTTGTCCGGCCCGAACCAGCCGTCCGGCTTCTGGCTTCGCAGGGCCGCTTCGATCCAAATTTTCGATTCGGCGATCATCCGCTCGTTGCGCAGGATATAGCCGCAGTTACTGAAGCCC
>CAYZAH010000520.1:0-1812 GCA_964475805.1 uncultured Pirellulales bacterium
TCAGGCTCTGGCCCTTTTGGATCATCCTAATATCGCTCATGTGTACGATGCCGGCACCACAGAAAGCGGCCGGCCATACTTCGTCATGGAGTATGTTAAGGGCTTGTCAATCACCGAGCACTGTGACCGCAACAAGCTCACCATCGAAGAGCGGTCGAACCTGTTCCAACAAGTCTGTACGGCCGTCCATCACGCTCATCAAAAGGGCATCATCCACCGGGACCTTAAGCCGTCGAACATCATGGTTCTGCTCCACGATGACCAGGCGATCCCGAAGATTATCGACTTCGGCGTGGCGAAAGCGATCGCTCAGCCGCTAACCGAAATAACGCTGGCGACAGAGGACAGTCAACTGCTCGGTACGCCGGAGTATATGAGTCCCGAGCAGGCCGATGTCGGCAGTGAGGATATCGACACCCGATCTGATATCTACTCATTGGGCGTGCTGTTGTATGTTCTGTTAACCGGCGTTCTACCGTTTGATTCCGATACGCTTCGTACGGGCGGGATCGAACATATACGGCAGGTTATTCGCCAAACCGATCCCAAGACGCCCAGCACCCGCCTGAGCTGCCTGAAGCCGGAGGACTGTACCCAGGTGGCCGGAAACCGCCGGGTCGATGCCAGTCTGCTTCGTCGCAAGCTGAGCGGCGATCTGGACTGGATTGTGATGAAATGTCTTGAGAAGGACCGGACGCGCCGTTATGAGACGGCTAATGAGCTTGCGATGGACCTGAAGCGCTGTTTAGCCAACGAACCGGTAGTAGCGCGGCCGCCGACCGTAGGGTATCGTCTGCAAAAGTCTTGGCGACGGAACAAAGTGCTCTACAGCTCCACCGCTATGGTTGTGATCGCATCGGTGGCGGGCTTGATCGTGGCGGGTGCAGGCTGGCGGCAGGCGATTTTAGCCAGAACCAACGAAGCATCCTTGCGCCAAGAAGCCGAGCAGCAAGCGCTTGTGGCGCGTCGGCGGGCCTACGCTTCCGACATGAACCTGGCGCAAAAGGCCCTGGCGGAAAACGACCGAGGCCGGGCTGTGATGTTGCTTGATCGTCAGAAACCCGAGCCGGGGCAGGAAGACTTGCGAGGCTGGGAGTGGCGTTATCTTTGGGGCCAGACACGTCCCAACGAGCACCAGGTGTTCTTTCGCGGAACCAAGCGTTTGCATGGCCTGGAGTACAGCAGTGACGGCCGCTTCCTGGTGTGGTTTGCCTATTCCACGGGCGTCTATACGGAAATGTCGGTCACCGACCTGCGGACGCGCCAAGTCGTGATGAGCCGGACCGATTGTCGGCGGGCAACTTTTGCCCGGAGGAATCCCTGGCTTGTCTTTGCCCAAGAAAAGGAGGATCAGACGGATGACATCGTGTTTTGGGATCTTGATACCGATCGCGAGATCCGTCGCCTCCCGCTGGGGGGAGCTGATGTGTCCTGGCTTGAATTCACGCCGGATGACCGCCTGCTGGTGAGCCTCCTCTATCGTTCGTCGAACATGCCCGAGCAATCGCCGTGGGAATTGGCGGTATGGGAATCGTCCACCGGAGATATTCAGTGGCGGAAGGTTATCAGGTACCCGGGCTCGAAGCTCCGCCGCAGAGCCGCCATTTCGCCTGATGGTCAATTGATTGCTGTCAGTGTTGGCGCTTTTGGCTTTTTGATTTTTCAGATCAGCGATGGAAGCGAGCGGTTCTCGGTGAATGGTGAAAATAATGAAGTCATGCAATCGCTGACCTTTTCTCCTGATGGGGCTTTGCTTTTGTCGGCGTCGGGCGTGGAGAGGGCGGCGATCCACCTTTGGGACGTCGCCACCGG
>CAYZAH010000520.1:1822-3905 GCA_964475805.1 uncultured Pirellulales bacterium
CCGGCGAATCGGTCCGAACGCTAAATGGGCATCGCGCTTACGTCACCGATCTGCAATTCACGGCAGACGGCAAATACCTGATATCATCCAGCAGCGATCAGACGATACGATTGTGGGATTGGCCCGAAGGCCGGACTGTGGATGTTCTGCATGGCCATCTGGACGAAGTGGATGGTCTGGCCATTTCGCCTGATGGCCGAAGCTTTGCGAGCCGGTGCAGAGACGGTTCGGTCTTTCTATGGGCGCTCGATTCGCCGACTCGGCCCCCTGCTTATAGAACACTGATGCTCGAGGCGCCGACCTGGAGGGCGCGTCCTCCCGTTTTCACCTCCGACGGCGGGTCGATCATCGCCGTCGATCCCAACGGCACACTGGCGCAGTGGGACATCGACACTCTGCAGCAAGTGCGTCGCTGGAGGGTGGGGGAGGATGACGGTGGATATGTGGCTGCTTTAGCGCCTGATGGAAAACAAGCAGCGATCATCGACGCCAATAGATGCATAAGCTTGCTGGATCTGACCACAGGCGCCCAACGCACGAACGTACTGCCCAATGCGCCTCCGGTGCTCCTCAAATGTTTCTTTAGCGCCAGTGGGCGGTACCTGGTCACCCATTCGAAACTTGATTACATCCATGAAGTGCACCAACACACGTTCTGGGATTTGCTCAGTCCGTCAGGGTCGCCGCAAATGACGGGAAGGATCCAGTTACAGCAGGGAGGGCTGACGTTCTTTAATTCTTTAAGGACGCCGTCCTGGGGACTCCATACGGAAGATGCCTGGGTCGTCGGACAGTACGACAAAGTTCAGATTCGCGGTCTAAAAGAGCCTCAAGCGCCACCCCTGACCCTGTTGACAGGCACACGGGGGGCGCGTATCACGTCATTCGAGGTCTCGCCGGACGGGCATCTGGGCGCCGCGTCATATCAGGAAGGCTACCTGCGAATTTGGGACCTGAGGAGCGCTGAACGATTGCGTACGATGCGCGTATTCTTGCGAACGCCTCATGGTGTTGCCTTCTCACCGGAGGGTCGCCGCCTGGCCGTTGGCAGTCATGACCGCGAAGCGGTCAAGCTGTGGGAGACGGACACGTGGCAGGAAGTATTGACCCTGGCAGGCGAGGGTACGAGCTTTAACATGGTTGCCTTTTCGCCTGACGGCCGGACGCTCATGGCCGGCAACCGGCAAAACCAGCTCCATATCTGGTCAGCCCCCTCATTAGAGGCCATCGAAAAGGCCGAGGCCCCGCCGCCTCGAACCCGGTGACACCCACCTATACGCATTTCGACCCATGGGAAACTCCTATCGACCTCTACGAAGCCTGGAACAAGCCAGCAAAAGCCAAAGAGCGGCGAGTAGAATTACAGCAAACAGAAGCTGTGGATAGGTGAAAAGCCCATTTTCATCAGCAAAAAACACCACAATTTATACAGTGACATCGTGTATCCAAAATGTTACCAGAAATCCCAATTGTCCCGAATCGAGTCCTAAAAGATGTTACTTTTTAAGCCGAAGGAGGATTGTGAAAAAATGTATCGGGCGCGTATCGTATTCAATGTACGGAGCGAACAACTAAGCATCTCATAAGCGACGTAGCGTGGTTGATCGGTGGTGAGATGGATGCCTCAAAAAAGGTTCTTTTTGTTGTAGCGAGGATTCTGGTGTTTGACTTTGAACCTTCAATGAGTGACCGTTCCAAAATAGCAGGAAGCTGGCATCTTTCTCAATCTGCCTGATTGCTGCACGAATCATGACCGTCTGTAGCGATTATCGATGATGCTCTGAAAGCAAAAGGGAGCCGTACCTGAGATCGATACGGCCCCCTTGAATCCAACTCAATTCTCCTGCGACATTACCACTTTGGCAACCGCGGTTACTGTCGATATAATCGGATGTCGTCAACGAACATTGTACCTGAACCACCAGCCGATGCCCTGCCGGATTTGCTACCCAGGCCAATCGCAATCTTATCCACATCACTCAGGTTAATGCCCTGATCGGCAAAGGCCGATAGCGAAATACGCCACTGGCTCCAGGTGCCGCCCATAACGGCATCCGAATCTTCGTGGGCCACAACCGCCGGC
>CAYZAH010000521.1:0-3902 GCA_964475805.1 uncultured Pirellulales bacterium
CGCCAGTAGAAAGCCCAACAATACGCGAAGAAGGCTGATAAACGTATTGCTTAGAAGCGAGCCGGATGCGTAGTGCTCCCTGAGCGGGTGCGCGAGCTGATCGATCACACGCGTCACCGGCGGAAAGATCCACGGCTGGTTCAGCCATGTAGCCGCAATCTGCCATACAATCAGCAATACGACCGGCATGACGATCCAACTCAATGGCCATCCGGCCCGGCGGGCACGAACCTTGTCGGAAGCCCCGGCGGTCGGGCATCCCAACCACCGGGGCAGACGCAACGGATTCCTATTTTTCTCCACGTCGTTGCGCAAGTTTGTTCCTCGCTTTCTCTAAAAGCGTCAGGTCGTAGGCGACGCGCGGTACGTCCGTCGCTTCCAGACCTTTTAACTTGTCTTTGAAAATACCAAGTCTATTCATCGCTTCGATCCATTGTCTCATTGTTTGATGCCACCGTTCGGAAGGCTCCATCGAATATCCGCTTGTGGGGACGCTCATTCGCTCGACGGATTCACTCGTCCCGATCCATCGTACCGCCGCTGTGACGGCTTTATCCGGGTCGGAATTGATCGTTTCCGTACCTTGCATGAGCAGTACAAGCAAATCCACGATGGCTTCAGATTTGCTCTCTATGGCTTTGGTATTGGCTGCGATGCAACAGCAAGGGTGCTCGCGAAACGTTCCCGGCGGCAGATCCTCAAGATCGCAGACGATTCGCCCGACTTTGGTTTCCACGGCAATCGCCGGGAAAGGATTATTTCCGGCATAGCCATCAATCAAGTCACTCGCGAGAGCGACGTTGAGCTTACCTCCTCCTTTGACGTTGACCATTTGTACCTGGAGATCGGTTTGCGCCGGGTCGCCTCCGAAGGTGACATCTTCGTGCTTGAGCGCTTCCTCGAATACCAGCTTGGCCACGGCCACAGGATTCTTGTATCCAATGCGTATTGGTTTTTTCGTAGCTTTGGCCGTCGTGACAAATTCTTCCCACGTTTTAGCCGGAAAATCAGGCTTAACAACGAACATGTCCCCTTTATAGTGAAGCGGCGCGATGAGCTTGACGGGCGCTCCGCTGTCCGCCGAAGCCAGCACCGGAGCGACGCCACCTAAACCTACCTCAATGACGTCTTGCGCCAGAGCTGTCGGCATCTTCGAGGCGCCGCCGACCTTCAGAATTTCGAGGTCCGCCACCTTTTTGCCTTGGTCCAGCAGCTCGTAGAACTTGCGATCCTCGACGACCTTCACGTCGATGCCGCTCCTCTCGGCAAACTCCGAGGCGTTATCCAGGGTGACGAAGAGCGCAGTATGATGATCGTGGCCGACGTGACCAACCTTCAAACTCACCGGCGTCGCGGGAGTCTTTGCCTCCTCCTTTTGTTTGCAGCCCGTCTGAAAGAACGTGCAGATCAGAATCACCGTTAGTATCAATGTGATCTTTTTCATGGCTCATCCCTTTTACTGTTTTGTATTCCCACGGCGTGATCCTTCACGAAGCTACCACTTGCGGAAAATCTTGAAAACAATGGACACCACGTCTCGATCCGTAAACGTGGAATCCAGATTGATGGGGACGCCGGCTTTGAAGGACCATCCCTTCTTGAACTTCCAGATGATCCCGGGCACGATATCGTGACTATGACCTTTATGTTCCTTCGTACAGTAATTGTACTCGATGGCCGGCCAGAGCTTCGGATCGGGCGTGAAAAGTATCGCCCCGTTGATTTCACCTACCTCGGCATCTTTGTCTTCACTCCACAGGTAGTTCGGATTAAAGTGCAGCGAGAAATCCTTCCACGCCTTGGAAATCTCCGTCGATATCTTGTAGGCGCCATTATCGGTTCCCAGACACCGGTCGGCGTCCCCCGAGGGAAAATAGTACCAGAAGTCCACGGCAACCGCCGGGAGAGTGTTCGTTTCTTTCAGGAACTCCCATTTCTCGAAAACAAAGATATTCCCAATCCCCTGACTGTCGTTTTCCTTGCCGGGGATATCGAAATCGTTCATCCAATAGGGAATACCGAGGACGATATGATGATCCTTCGCCCAACCGTACTTTGAGCAGAGCACGAAGATCGACCTTTCCTTGCTTTGACCGGAGGTCCGGTCGTGGTAGTCGTTATCGGCTCCCCTGACCTGGTCCCAATCGTAGTACTGATATTTCAGTGAGATGGACAAATGGTCCTTGCCGACCACCTTGGAGCTTCTTGTCTTTGTGAAAAAACTCATACAATATTGACCGCGCCACGAATTCAATCCGTTTTCCCGTCCGGAAGAGCCTGGCTGGTTGGGTTCGGCGCCCTCTGCCGTAAGAGTAAAGATAATCACAAATCCCATTAGCATGAGCATCTTCTTTACGTTCATTGTCACGTCCTCTAAAGATGTCTTTCCCCCATGCCTTCTCACGTTGCCTGTCCTATCTTGACCAGCCTGATCTTCTTTTGTCGCTTGGCCTCCTTTCGCTTGTTTTTGTTCAATTTTCTCCAATAAAAAAGGCGGGCAAGAGACGTTCTCTTGACCCGCCGGTATCCGCTCGCGCAAACTCTGTGCTATTCGATGGAGTGCCATCTCCTTTCATGGGTGACTTCAAAGGGTCCCAAGTCGAGATCGATCTGCACCTGGAACCGGCCTTTGAGCCCGTCTGGCACTCGCCACGAGTACCGGCAGGTCCCACCTCAACCATACTGGAATGTATCTGCTACCAATACCGTTCCTTTCTCATCTACGATTTTAAACTTAGGCGGTGATGAACGTTTTCCACCTTGTTGTCGGCCCGGCAGGTATTCCTCGCCTGCACAGCCAACAAGAATCGGATCGATTGACATTGTTCCATGTCCTGCCTGCTGGACGTTCGCTTTCACGACAAATGGCGGTCCGATTTTGATTGATGTCACTTCTCCCGGCTTAATTACGAAATGCTCGAGCGGTCCCAGCTTGGTGAAAGCTGAAGAGGAATTGGAAGAAAGCGTGTATAAGCCACCCGATTCGTCTGCCTTCGTGAGAATGGCATGGATCGCCTTATACTCACCAGCCGGTAATTGCCATTGACGGCCGTGAAAGAGGTGTTGATCTGCAGCGTCGGACCACAATTTCAGCTCTACTTCGGCGTCGTTCGAGTCAATAGCGAGCGTCCCGAACTGCGGTTTGGCTTTGGAAAGCTCAAGGCTTCTGCCGTCGGGCGCGATATTGATGGCATAGTACGTGTTTGATATTTTCACCAGCTTGCCGAGCGGCACAACTTCGGACCGCTTGTAGAGTGATATATCGAATTCTCCGTTTTGATTCAGGTCGATGGCGAAGACATCACTGGCGGGAAACCGCCAGGGGCGTTCGAGAGGCAACGAGAGAATCGAACTGTATAAACCGTCGCGATCGCCATCCACCACAGCAACGCGATACGTCTGGTTAGCCAGACGTAGCTTGCCCGTACGAAAAAAGGCGGGAAACGAGATCAATAAACCTCGTGCATCTTCACGAAAACAATTCATATAGAACGCATCGTCGGTCCTGGAGGTGCTATGGCCGGATACCAGCGAGATCGGCCCAATCTGTTGTCTTCTGCCGCTTACCGGCGTTTCCTTGCTCGTTTTAGCAGTGAAACATCGTTCCTCCGAGAGGATGCCGTCACCATCCGAGTCTATACACAGACGAACCTGTTTTTGGGAGTAATCCACAGCCATCAGGACCGGTTTGTCGCCGCTCTTAATTTCGTAGTAGCGCGGTCGCTTAAAACCGGTCGGAACATCCTGCACTCGTTCCGGTTTATCAGTCAGGGGTCTTATGAATTGAATGGCCAGCCCGATCAACTGACTTTCCGGGTCGGCTTTCCTCATGTGTAGCTTGCACCGGCCTTCTTCAATCGGCTCATAGAACAAGACGAGCGCCAGCAAAACGAACGCGACCA
>CAYZAH010000522.1:0-3896 GCA_964475805.1 uncultured Pirellulales bacterium
AAGTTGTGAAATAACAATAATTTACAAAACTCAAGGAGTGCTCTACGGAACCGAAAGTCACGGGTTCAAGTCCTGCCAGGCGTGCTTCCTGTCCATCAGGGCTTGTTAGTGGCCACGCCCCCCCCGTGCTAAAGCCTAACGTTGCTATGGCGTCGGCTTCGGAGGTGATTTCGATCCAGGGACTCACCAAGACGTTTCAACAGATTCTCACAGTCGAATTACTGCAAATCGTTAGCGAATTGCGTAGGTTCCTCTTACCTCCACTCTCCAGCACAGCGCATAGAATGGCTTCTCGACAAATCGTGATTCGGGTGTTTTGCTTCTCCTGATTCATGTTGGCTTTACGGCCTGGAAGATGTATAATCATATAATGGTCCCGTCGGCTGGCTGGCCGGCAGAAAGAGGGTGTGATGACTCGTTGGAAGACAACTGCTGACATTGGGCAAGTATGTTCTGACATATCTTAGGGAGGTAAACTTGTGCTTCGGAAAAAAGCTTTTACACTCATCGAACTGCTGGTCGTCATCGCCATTATCGCCCTGCTGTTGTCGATCCTCATGCCCTCGCTACAGCGCGTGCGTAAACAGGCACGGGCGGTAGTGTGCCAGTCGAACCTCAAACAATGGGGCACGATCTGGGTCATGTACACGGATGACAACAACGGGCTCTTCCCGAGACGGACCGCCACCGAGGGCCGCTGGATCGACGTGCTGTTCGACTACTACTACCGGAATGACAAGTTCCGGGTCTGCCCGATGGCAAAGAAGATTGCGTATCCGCAATACCCACCGGGGGCGTCCTCCCTTGCAGACATCGGCGGTCGAGCCGACACGTCCTGGGGCAGGCTGAGCGAAAGCTCCGGCCGACCGGCCGGCACGTGGGGAAGCTACGGCGTCAACGGCTGGGTCTACGTCAATGCCGAGCCCAGCGGTGTTCTCTACGGCAAGCCGGCTGAGGCTTTTTGGAAGACGCCCAATGTCAAAGAGGCATCGCGGGTTCCGCTGTTCATGGATGCCGTGTACTGGTGTGGATGGCCGGACGACACGGACCGCCCCCCAAGCTACCCCGAAGAACACTGGTCCGGCGATACCGATTCGATGCATCGGTTCACGATCGATCGCCATCACCAGGCGATCAACGGCATTTATCTGGACTACCACGTGGATAAGATGTGGCTTAAGGCCCTGTGGCATCAGAGGTGGAGCAAACGATACAACGTCAACGCGCCCTCGCCGAACTGGCAGACCGAAGCTCCCTGGATGGCCGATTTCAAGGGTGATTGACATGGCCCTTGAGCCCCTGCGCTGCTTGCTCGAAGGAGGCTATCACGAAGGTCGGGCTTGACTGAGCATCCGGGCGATAATTCGCACTACGGCGTTCTCGTCGGCGAGCGCTTTTGACAGATCATTGGCATCCAGGGCAAAAAGGGTGTTCAGACGGACCTCCCAATAGCTATCGTGCAAGAGTCTGTCCAGCCGGTCGCGGGGCCATTCGTACCCGAGGCTTGCCAAACGCCATACGATGAAGGCGCGCAACTGATCGTTGTCGGAATCCAGATGGGTGAGCAAAACGGGCACCGACTCATTACTCAGATGGGTGAAGATCGCCTTCAGACACGGAGCCGTATTCTTCTGCCGGTATCGCATCAGGCTCATGGCCAGCGGGTATACCGATGAGGTATCAGGTTGGTCGGACGACCTCTCGGTGCTATCTGGGACGGTAATTCTGTCGTACCGTTCGGCCGGGATGAGTGATTGGGCCAGCGCTCCAACAATTTCCTCCGCCAACTCTCTATCACCCTCGGACAAAAGAGCCGCCAATTGGCCCAAGTCGCGCCGCCGGTCGCCGAAGAGATCGACGTACCGCGTCTGACGTAGATAAGACTTGACCAGCTTGGTCGCGTAACCCTTGGGCAGCTTGCCGAGTGCCTCCCAGAATGGCTGCATGGTCCGTTCGGCGTGCCGAGGATCGGTCATGTTCGGCCCTATGCCTAAATTCCGTGTTTGCTCCACAACGTATTCCAGCAAGTAAGACAGCCTGTCCTGTCCTTCATCGCCGTCGCTGATACGGGCCAGCGTTCCGGCCAGTTCCAACAAGCTACCCAGACTGGACGGGTCACTCGGGGGCGGTTCCGGCTTGGACTGCCGGAAGGCGGCGAGTCTGTCCTGATAGATGCGTTCGAGCGCCTCCTTCACGCTGCGGTCGCCCCATCCAGCCCGGATAATGAGCACGTCGTATGCGTTCGGATCCGCAAGTTGAGCGAGAAGAATGGGCCGAAGGTCCCGGTTACAGTTCCGAAGCAGCTTGCAAAGACGTTCATCAGGAATTGGCTCACCCGCGGCCAGTCGCTTGTCGAGGAAGGCCCTCAGGTCCTTCGGTGCGGCGCACTCGATGCGTCCCGGAATGTCGGCACCGGGCGTAGGTTCAGGCGAGGTCCGGTCTACCCCTTGACCCAGAATGATGCGGTCGTAGGTCTCTTGCGTCGCTTGAGGAAACGGCCGATATGGAGCTAACGGATCGAAAGCCATGCGGTTCATAGGTGCCCAGGCAAGACCGACGACGTGGAGAGCCATCAGGGCAATCGCCCAAAAGGCGATTGGAGTGACCCAGTGCCGATCCCTCGATTTGAATGTCTCCGGCAGGTAAGTCACCTCGGCCCAGATCAGCGTGCACAAGACGGACCAGGCCAGAAGACCTCCGGCGTACAGCAGCCAGCCGGCGACACTATCCGCCCCGGAGAGGCTGAGATCGCCCGCTGTCCAGAAGACAGTTCCCTTGAACCACAGCGAGGCGCACATTGCTGCTATCCATAATCGAGGCCGCCGAACATGAGCTAAGCAGACCGAACAAATGCCCGAAAGCCACAGCGCATTAAACGACATGGATATAGCCGCCACAAACAGAAGGAACCCGGGTAATTCCCCTTGTGTTCGTTTCTTCAGCAGTTCCAGAACGATGAGCAGAATCAGAGCGAGGAGTGCGCCGGCGTCGATCCCAGTGAATATCCGAATAAAGGTCTTGCCGTGTTTCGAGACGTTGGGCTTTGGGCGACCCAGACGACGTTGGATGAATTCCGGTGCCGTTCCTACGAAACCCGCGAGCGCGGGTATGGACATGACGAGCAGAAGCCAGAGCGTCCAGGCGGCGTTGGCGATTGAGTTGATTTCCGAGCCGACGAGTTGTCCGTGCCTGGCTATGAGTGCCACTCCCCGGGCGACCTGCAGCCGGCTCTGGCGGGCTTCAGGCTCAGGCAGGTCCAGGTCTCGGAGTCTGAATTCAGCTCCGGGTCCGAGCAATAGGGCGCCGGCCACGAGCGTTTCGGAGTCATAGGCGTTGTCAATGACTCGGTCGCCGATTTTGACTAACGAGGCGCTCAATGCATCGAACGTATCGCTATCAATTCTGCTCCTTAAGCCGCTTGGAAGGAAGAGGCGTCTCGCGAGATCCGCATAGAAGGACCTGAAACGCGGCCGCTCCCAGAAGAGGGCCGCCCTCTTATACAGGCGGTCCAGACGTTCCTTGTATTTGCTGTAAGGCAAATAGAATTGCGGCAAATTGTGGCCCATCTCGAATTGCGCGAGGGCCGCTTGGAGATAGTCAGGTCGATCCTCGCCCGACAGGAGAATCCAGCCTCGCAGGTATCGGTAATGGGCGTTGCCGCCGCTCAGTTTCAACAGTTTGTCCACAACAACCAGCGCTGCGTTCGGATCGACGACGTCGGCTTTGGTTAGGTCCTCGGCCAGTTGCGCCAGAAAGAACTCATTCTGTGGATACTTTTCAACGAAGGCCGCCAGGTCCGCTATGTTGACGTCTTCGGAGGCATAATTGAGACAGTATCTCAGTATGTCGGCGGCTTCGGGATCCAACGCGGCCAGCTTATCCGTCACGATAGCCGG
>CAYZAH010000523.1:0-3895 GCA_964475805.1 uncultured Pirellulales bacterium
TCGCGCAAATGACGCAACTGCGCGGGGGCCTTGCCCTTTCCGATATGACCCGTATAGAAGGGACTTTCCGGGGACCAGTCGCCGTAGGTGGCGTATCCGCCGGCCAAAGCGATGGACCAGTGACATTTCCTGACCCAGTCGGTATTCATGCCATGCTTCGGCGCGTCGAGCGTGCCCTCGTAACCATATTCCTCGTTCACGTAGGGCTTGGGGATATTGCCGTATTTCAGGACCCATTGGTTCACCTCGGAGCAGTTGCCGTACTGTTGTGTGATGATGTAGTCGGCCCACGATTGATCGTCGTAAAGCCAGTCTTCGTGTGCGTGAGCCGAGCACAGGCGGTCGTAGGGATCCCATTTCTTAACGAGACCTCCCATTTTCGCCGCCCAGTCCGGCTTGCGATACTCGTTATGCTCGTTTCCCAAATCCCACCAGACGTTCGAGTACGCCGCCAGACGGGCAACCGTATAGCGATAAAGCCGCTTCTCGTGCTCGGTGAGGATGCCGTATTCTCCCGGGAGACCTTGTTTTTCGAGTGTCACGATGCACGTGGCGACAATGCCTCGCTTTCTCATCGCCTGCACGGCCCGGTCTGCTTTTTGCCAATGCGCCACGTTGAATCGCGTGAAATCATAGTGATGAGGCTTGCCCAACCAGGCCGGCAGGGGATTGACCTCCCCGGGAGGCGCCCCGTAATTCGGGAGCTTCCACGGATCGCCTTTGAACGTGTATTCAGCCCGGCTGCGAGTGTCGTTGTTTCTCGGATAGCCCGCCAGAAGAAAGCGGACCTTGTTGAAGTCGTATCGAACGCAATAGTCGAGCAACGCTTCGATTTGACGGTCGTCGTTCGAGATATCCAGCAGATGATAGGCGGTCAGGCCCATGTGGTAGAAAGGACGCCGCGAAGAGGCAAACATGAAATGCCTGGGGTGTTTAGGGTTCGCAATTACAGGCTCCATCCCCTTCGACTCTGTTGTTTGAAAAGAGCCTATGTATTTTCTTCCGCTGGCCATGTTTGTCGCAACCACGAAGGTGTACTTTGTCGCCGGAAGCGATGGGCAGAATCGCACGCGAAAACACCGTCCCGCCTGGTCATCGCAGAAACCGTCCACCTCTATCGGCGAGCCTCCCTCCGGCGTGAATACCGCACGAACCTCGACGTCCGTGAACGGATTGCCTTTCACAGGTGTGTCGGCGTTCAACGTGAGTTCGTACACGTCAAAACACGGAATGACCGAAGGCCCTGGCTTGAGCGTCATATCGGCGTTCACTTGTGTAGTTAGGAATACGATCAGGCTGGCACACAATATTGCGGAGCACTTTCGCATGGGATTGTTCCTTCTTTTCATAGACAGCGTAATCATCAGCCTTGCAGCTTACCAAATACACTCTGTTTGGTCAACGGAGGGATGTTGCGACGAATATCGGTAGTGGTCTCTTGATTTGCGATGGCTTTCGCGTATAAACAGTCTTATCGAATGCTCGACAAAATGAACTATGTTGAATGAAGGAACGCTGTCATGCTCAGAAAGATGTCTCTCTTGATGTTGTCGTTATTGTTGGCAAGCGGGTCTGTTGTCCTTGGCTCGGACCGGAAATACAACGTGTTCGATTTCGGCGCCAAAGCCGACGGCGCGACTCTTTGCACGGAGGCGATTCAGAACGCCGTCGATCAATGCGCTCGCGACGGGGGTGGCACGGTTTATTTTCCCGCCGGAACGTGGCTTACGGGGACGGTCTACCTGGAAAGCCACGTTAACCTCTGGCTCGACCCCGGTTGCGTGCTCCTTGGGAGCAAGGAGAAGAAGGACTACGGCCGGCCTCGGAAGCTCCGTGGCTCCGAAAGTGAGACGTTCAGCTATTGGGCCATCATCGCCGGCAAGAATCTGGAGAACATCGCGATCTGCGGGCGGGGCACGATCGACGGCCAGGGAGCGAACTTCAAATACAAGAACGGCCCGCGACCGAAGAACATCTACCTGGAAGGCTGCTCCGACGTTCTTATCGAAGGAGTTCATTTGCGTAACGCGGGCAGTTGGATGGAGCACTACCGCCAGTGCGACCGGCTAACGATCCGGGACGTGACCGTCTTCAATCACGTCAGCTACAATAACGACGGCCTCAACATCGACAGTTGCCGGGACGTCACCATCAGCGGTTGCCGGGTCGATTCCGACGACGACGCGATCGTGCTCAAGAGCCTCTCCCGGACGCCGTGCGAGAACGTCACCATTTCCGATTGCATCATCAGCAGCCATTGCAATTCGATCAAGATGGGCACTGAGTCCGGCGGCGGATTTCAGAATGTCACCGTCACGAACTGCGCGATCTGCTCTCCTCGTTACTCCAAAGTCATTTATGGTCGCCAGAGAGGCTTGGCCGGCGTCGCCCTGGAGATCGTAGACGGCGGCGTTCTTGACCGCGTCACCGTCTCCAACCTGACGATCAAAGGCGTCACCGTCCCGATCTTCAGGCGCTTAGGCAACCGCGCCCGCGTTTATGAAAAGAACCAATCGAAGCCGGACGTCGGGACATTGCGAAACGTCATCGTGAGCAACGTGATTGCTACCGATTGTTCCGCCGTTGGGTGTTCGATTACCGGCTTGCCAGGCCACGCCATTGAGAACGTCACGCTGAGCAATATTAGCTTGGGCTTCGAGGGAGGCGGTACGAAAAAAGATGCCTCGCGTCAAATCTCTGAAAGACCGACGGCCTACCCGGAAAGCACCATGTTCGGCACTTTGCCGGCATACGGATTCTTCTGCCGACACGTTAAAGGATTGAGATTCGATAATCTCCGGCTCGAGACCGCCGCTCCGGATTACCGCCATGCCGTCGTTTTCGATGACGTGGATGGCGCCGTCATCGACGGCCTCGATGCTCCCTTAACCGACGGAGCGGCCGAGACGGTCCGATCTACAAACTCGCGGAGAATCGTCATTCATCGAGACAATGGGCAGGCGAATCAAGCGAGGTCTACCCCCGCCGATGCCCTCGCCATCGATGCTGATGTGCCCGCCGGCAATATTGTCGTGGACCGCATCGAGGACGACACCGTGTTCCTCAAACCCGACCTGCGGGACACGTCTACATGGTGGTTCTACTGGAAGTTCCGCGTTCGCGGCGCCGCCGGGCGGACGCTCACGTTTCAGTTCGAGGGCAATAACCCCATCGGAACTCAGGGCCCGGCGGTCAGCACCGACGGTGGGCACACGTGGTCGTGGCTTGGCCCCAAGGCTGTGCAGAAATCTTCGTTCACGTATACCTTCGCCCCTGAGAGCAGGGAAGTCCAATTCTGTTTTTCAATTCCCTATCTGGAGGCGAACCTGCAAAAGTTCCTCCGAAGACATGCGGATGATCCGCACTTAGCGGTGCGCGAGCTTTGCCGTACGCGCAAGGGCCGGGTCGTCGAACGCCTCGACGTGGGCAAGCTCGATGGGACGCCCAAGTACCGCATTTTGCTGACGGCCCGTCATCACGCTTGCGAAATGATCGCGTCCTACAGCCTTGAGGGTTTGTTGGAAGCTGTTCTGGCCGACACGGACCTTGGGCGCTGGTTCCGGGATAATGTGGAGATATTCGCCGTACCCTTTGTGGACAAAGACGGCGTCGAGGACGGCGACCAGGGCAAGAACCGCAAGCCCCACGATCACAATCGCGACTACGCCAATGAAAGTATCTATCCTTCCATCCGGGCTATCCGCCGCTTCGTACCTCAATGGTCCGGCGGTAAGCTCGACCTGGTTCTCGACTTGCATTGCCCCTACATCAGGGGCGACTACAACGAAGTCATCTATATCGTAGGTAGCTCCGATCCCGTCGTTTGGAAACAGCAACAGAAATTCGCCGCCATTCTCGAATCCGTGCGCGCGGGCGAGTTGCCGTACTTCGCCAA
>CAYZAH010000524.1:0-3893 GCA_964475805.1 uncultured Pirellulales bacterium
CAACAGTTTCCAGATCGTCATGGGCAAGCTGCTCAGCAAGCTGCTCCAGTTGGTCTTACTGCTGGCCATCAGTCTGCCGTTGCTGGCGATCGTTCGCGTTTTCGGCGGTGTGCCCTGGGGCTACGTCACTTCCAGCCTGTGCATCACGCTGACCACCGTGATTCTCGTGGGATCGCTCAGCCTGTTCTTCTCGATCTTCACGCGACGGCCCCACAAGGTGATCGTCATCACCTTTGTGCTGATTGGGATTCTCTTTGCGCTCTTGCCTATACTGGCCGTCATGGTGTGGCATACGCTCGATCTGAAGTCGATCATCTCGGAAAACACGCTGTTCTCGCTGATCTCCGCCTCCAATCCTTACGTGACGATGTTCTTCAGGACAATGATCATGATCGATCCCGGGGCTGGCAGGTCGATGCCAGTTTCTGTGTGGCCTTTGCACTGTGGCATCATGCTGGCTGCCTCGGTGGTGATTCTATTTGTCTCCGTGATCCGGGTCCGCAAAGTTGCGCTGTCACAGATAGGCGGACAGTTGGGTGTTGCCCGCCGCAAGCGCCGCTCGGTCAAAGACGTGGCAGAGACGTCGAGCGATTGCCCGGATCGCGCCGCCAGGATCAGATCCATCAAAGGTCCGCCTGTTCTCTGGAAGGAGCTGAGATTTCCGATGCTGGGAAGGCGGAAGATCGCCACGTGTATTGTCATCGGCCTTGGTATGATTGTGGTGGCGGGGACGTACTACCTGTGCTGGAGAGAGCGCATCCTGGGAAATAGAGACGTTCATATCTGGTATGCCTTGATTGCCCTTGGACTCGGACTGCTCGACACCGTCGTCCTCTCGTCCACGTGCATCACCTCCGAGAAGGAGGCCCAATCCTGGCCCTTGCTCCTGGCGACCACGCTCGACGACCGGGCGATCCTGTTCGGCAAGTGGGCCGGCGTCGTCCGGCGGTGCCTCCCCGCATGGGTGTGGCTGCTCGTGCACGTCACCGCTTTTAGCATCGCAGGCTTCATCCATCCCATCGCCATTCTCCAAATCGTACTTCTCGGCATGTGGTCGCTGGTCTTCCTGTCCGGCAGCGGTCTTTATTTCAGTTCCTGTTTCAAGCGCACCACCCCGGCGGTGACGATGAATTTCGCACTGGCAATCATGCTCTGGGCGATCCTCCCCATCTTGATGGGCATGGCGGGTGCCTTCCTCGATGATATCCGGCCTCTCGTGGAAACTTACATGGACACGAATCCGTTCGTCCACGTCATCACGATTCTGCAAGCCACCGTCGGACGGCTGCGTGTGTACCGTTGGTGTTGCTTGGGTAGCCGAAATGAAATGAACGTATTAGAATCAACGATCTGGATACTGGAGTGCACCGCGGGTTATACGCTATTAGGTTTTCTCTTTACCTGGCGCGCCAAGTGTCGATTCCGGCGGCGCATCTTTTGACAGGATAGTAGGAAATGATGACTGCTAATTCAATATACAGTTCAATGAGTCGTATCATCCGACTTGCGAACGTATCCCGGCTGACCGGGCCGATTTTCGGCAAAGAGCTTCGCGTCTCCAGCCGACGGCGAAGAAACTACATCCTGCGATTTTTATACATCATCTTCCTGGCTTTCTTCATCACGAGCGTCTGGATGGGCGTCGTCCAGTTTCAGGGGTCCACGGTATATCAGAAATCCCGCATGGCGATGGCCGGCAAAACTATTATTTCCACCATCGTCGCGTTCCAGTTTTTCGCCACCCAGTTGATTGCTATTGTCATGTTGAGTACCTCCATCAGTGACGAGATCTACCACCGCACGCTGGGTCCGCTGATGAGCACGCCGGTCAGCAGCTTCCAGATCATTATGGGCAAGCTCCTGAGCAAGCTCCTTCAGCTTCTTCTTCTGCTGGGCATCAGTCTGCCGCTTCTGGCCATCGTCCGCGTTTTCGGCGGCGTACCCTGGCGCTACGTTTTTTCCAGTTTGTGCATCACGCTGACGGCCGTGATCTTCGCCGGTACGCTCAGTCTGTACTTCTCGATCCACAACCGGCGCGCGTACGTCGTGATTGTCAAGACCGCCGTGACACTCGGCGTTCTGTTCTTCTTCCTTCCGACGATCATCACGGCGTTTCTCAGCTCGCGGTGGTTTCACACTTCAATGTCCGGAACTCCGCGAGGACTCATCCCACTGCTGGTGATTTTTCTCCACCTCAACCCCTTTGGTGCTCTTTCGGTCAATACGGGAATGATGATATCGCCGGGGTCCGCGGCGTGGGGCGCATTGCCCATCGCGGGGGCGGGAAGAACTTTCTTCTATTGGCCCGTCCATTGTGTGCTCATGCTCGGCGCCTCGGCACTGCTGATCGCGTTATGTATGAAGGTCGTGCAGAAAGTGGCGCTGCGCCAAGCGACGGGACAGTTGGAGCTTTCGCCAAAACGCACGTCCCGGCGAAGGCGAAAGCGGTCCTCACCGCAAGGCGCCGAAGCAAAGGAGAACGCCGGCTACATCCGGCGCGTTGACAAGTCGCCCGTTTTGTGGAAGGAGCTTCGAGCGCCGATGATCCAGGGCGCCGAGGGCACGTACAGCATCATCGGACTGGCGGTTACGATTGCGGCCCTGATAATTACCTACGGTGTCTGTGCAAGGCAAAAGTGTCTGGACGAAGATTTCACCCACATTTCTTACGTGATGATGTTTGTCGTGGTCGGCTCACTTTTCCAGATGATCCTTTCGGCGACGAGCATCACAGCCGAGAAGGAGACTCGTTCCTGGCCTATCCTTCTGGCAACCTCGATGGACGACTGGCATATCCTCATGGGAAAGGTCGGCGGTGTGATACGCCGGTGTCTTCCGGTCTGGCTGCTCTTGGCGGGGCACGTTGTGCTTTTCGTCATCGTCGGGTACATCAACCCGGTAGCCATTGTCCATCTTCTCTTGTTCCTTCCGGGGCTGGTCATCTTTTTGACCGGGATGGGCGTGTACTTCAGCGCACGCTGCAAGCGGACCACCTCGGCCGTCGTCGCCACCTTTGGACTGGCTTTGACACTGTGGGTCATCATCCCATTCGTGATGGGCCTGGCGACGATAAGCAACAAAGGCGAGGACGTTGCGGAACGGTACATCAGTACCCACCCGGCTGTCCAGGTTAGCGTGATCATGACCGGGGCCGGCGGACGCTCGAACGCTCGCGAGGGGTTGTCGAAGCTCAAATATGAATGGCCGGGCCAGCACTACGACGAGGGATTTTGGCCGACGACCAGGAAGGTTGCCTCTTACGCGTCCATCTATATGATCGCGGGCGTGTTCTTAGCTTGGGGCGCCAAGCGACGTTTCCGACGAAAGATCTTTTAGAGATTCAACAAGCAGAATGGATGCCAATGGAGGAAGACAGATGCTGTTGTCCATTATTGTGTCGTGCTCGCTGACTCTGAGTTCCGGTGACTTACCTTATCCGATTGTCGATACGGGACAAATCCGATGTTACGACGAGAAGACCGAAATCGAGTATCCCCAAGCCGGTGCGACGTTCTTCGGCCAGGACGCCCAGTACAGCGGTAGCCAGCCGGCTTATCGCGACAATGGCGACGGTACCGTGACCGATTTGAACACACGACTGACGTGGACGCAGGATCCCGGTCGCAAGAAGACGTTCGAGCAAGCGGTTGCCGGCGCTTCGGCGTGCCGGGTCGGCGGGTACGACGACTGGCGGCTGCCCACGATTAAGGAGCTTTACTCGCTGATTCAGTTCAGCGGAACCGATCCGGACCCGATGAGCACGGATACATCCGGACAGCGGCCGTTCATCGACACCACGTATTTCAAATTTAAGTATGGCGATCCCAAGGATGGCGACCGCGTCATCGATTCTCAATTTGCCACGTGCACCAAATATCTCAGCACAACCATGG
>CAYZAH010000525.1:0-3882 GCA_964475805.1 uncultured Pirellulales bacterium
TCCTTTGAATTGCTGGCAGGATTCGGGGCACCGCCTCCCGACGTTCTCACTTCGATCCTGCCGACGCTCCTCGTGCTTCAAGGAATACAGAGGCTTGGACTTGCCGCAGTCCGATGCGTCGAAAGTCCGGGAACATCAATTAGCCACATCTACTCTTGTATCAGATTGCTCTCGGTCCTGTCAAGAAAAAAATCCGGAATCTCGGACTCTTCCTGCACGGAGGACGTCGATCCCGTCGTCTATGCTATTGCGACGTGCGTACATCGGTGTACAATGCGGTCCTTTTCGTCGCATGTGATCGGATGAAGAGAGCATCTTCTCAATACGTTCGTCAGGATTATGCAGGCGTCTGGCCCTTGTACGGGGCGGCGTTTCTGATGGCGATCAGTCTGAACGTGTTGTGGACCGCCATGCCGTTCATCATACGTAACATCGGCGGGACCCAGGAACAGGTCGGGTATGCCTGGGCCGCCAACATGCTTGGTTATATGTTGTGTTTGCTGGCCGCTGCAACGATGTTGGGTCACCTCAAGGCCCGGCATACCACCCGTGCGGCTACGGCCGCCATGTTTCTGGCTACGGTCGTGATGGTTGTTGTCGTCTGGTACGTCCTGACGAATGAGCGGTTCGGCGACGACAGCCTGATTTGGACCGTGATTACCGCAGGCGTCTTTGCGGGCGCGGCGATGTCCCTCTATTGGCCTTTTCTTATGGCTTGGGTCTCGGCGGACTATGAGGGGATTACTCTGAATCGTCGTCTCGGGACCTACAACGGAATGTGGTCGGCCGCCGCTATTGTGGGCCCTTCGGCGAGCGGCGTCCTGGTGGACCATAGCACGGTTACTCCCATCGCGGTCAGTGTGATGGGTTTGGGCGTCTGCTTTGTGTTGCTTTGTCTGGCCCGTGACGAATCAGCGGGAACCGCCGCTTCACTGAAATCCGTCGAACGTCCGCAGCCCGTCCTCGACGAGACGGTGTTGTTTCGCTTTAAGTGGATGGCGCGGATCTCTCTGTTCTGTGCATGGGCTTGCCTGGGCGTGTCACGTTCGCAGTTCGCCTTGCGGTTCACCAGCTTAGGGTTCTCGGAAACGCTGTTCGGGATCGTCATCACGATCTTCGGTATAAGCAACTTCCTCACCCTCACCGGCGCCGGTCGCGCCGGCTTCTGGCATTTCAAGCCGGCGTTTCTTCTTGGTGCTCAGACGATCCTCGTCGTTCCTGTTCTTCTGATGATCTTGGGCCGCACGCTCTGGGTTTTTGTGCCGGCATTTATGGTCATGGGTTTCAGCTTCGGTCTTGCTTACAGCTCTCATCTCTATTACGGCGCTTGCGGCAGCCGGAAACGCTCGAGCCAAATGGCGATACATGAGGTCACTCTCTCGCTTGGTGTTGTTGTTGGCTCGGGAGCGGGCGGATACCTTTCCGGCAATATCGGGGTCCGCTGGCCTTATTGGTTTGCCATCATCATTCTTGTTCTTGGTCTGGCGAGCCAAGTTGTCATATGGATCTTCCTGAAACCGAAACGTCGCACGAAGACAATTCCGTGATCTGTGCTTGGAAGGGGAAGTGGAATTGGTGCGGCGGGATTCAGCTATCCGCAAATGACTCTCGTGACGGCTAAAGCGCCTAACAAGCCGAGCACAAGCAACGCGGCTCGCAACACGCGCATGAGTTGTGTTTTAGGCTCCATGTACCGCCAGACAAAGGCCCAGATCGTTACAACCAGCGCGACACGCAAGACAAAATGTGCGATGCTTATGAACATGAAACCATAATAGCCTATTTTGTTGTACAAGTCAAGCAAAAAACCTCCTATATTAACTCTGATCATAGTTAGGCAAAGAGGGAAATAGTACGCGAAGCAAAGTGCGGATATGACATGACCGTTCGCTTCCTGAGACTCCTCTGAAATTTCCCAAGCGGTCGAACGTCAAAACTAGAAAAACTGTTACAATTCCACCCGGCACATCAGAGGACATCTCGACGGGCTGGTGAGCGTGGCTCATTGGGATTTCAGTATTGATAAGCAGTCTTCCATAGAATCTGCGCGGAATCGCCTAGCGATGGGGTGTTTTAAGATGGCGGTGAGTTCCCGATATTATAGGCACAAATATTAAAGTAAAGAAAAAGACAAGCCGAACAGAATACGTGGAACTTTGTGACGTAGCGTTGAAAGCAATACCAAACTTGAAGAATTAGGAGAGTTGAAGATGCATTACTTACAAGAAATAAAGAAATGGCTCGGCGAGATTACCGAAATCTTCCTGCTGCTCATCGCCCTCGGAGTCGTAGTGGAGATTCTGTTCGGTACAGGCAACACGGGAGTCCCCTTCTTCAGCGGCGTCGTCTCGAATCTCACCGGCCTGATTTCCAAGCTGGGCCAGAACGGGTTGGTGGGTCTGATCGCCCTGGCGATTATTCTCTACCTGTTCCAAAGACGCCGGGCCTTTGTCGAGCACGAGCAGCACTGACCCGACTACAGTTTTCGATTTTCGACTTACGATTTATGATTGCGGTTTCGTCAAAGTGCCGCTACAATCAAAGATCATAAATCGTAAATCTCACAGTAGGTTTCGCGGAGCGTAGGCTAAACACTGCGCTCCGCGTTTCTTTTCGCGCGAGCCGAGGTTCTGCAAAGGAGTAGAGGTTCATGAAACGGCGTTCATTCCTTAAGCTGGCCGGTGGCACGTGCACGTCAGCTTTCCTTATCAACAACACCCTATGGGGCGACAATCGTAACATGAACACAGCAGATCATGGCGTTTCTATCGACCGCAAGTCGCTTCAAGCCAGAAACCAAAATCGCTCGACCGTTATTTGCCAAAACGGAATCGTCTGCTCCAGTCAGCCTCTGGCGAGCATGGCGGGCGTGGACATCCTCAAGACCGGTGGCAACGCGGTCGACGCGGCTATCTGCGCCAATGCCATGTTGAGCCTGGTCGAGCCGATGATGTGCGGGCCCGGCGGAGATCTTTTCGCTATCATCTGGAATGAGAAGGAAGGCAAGCTGCTCGGTCTGAACGCCAGTGGCCGCTCGCCGTACGATTGGAGCCTGGACCAGGCCCGGGCGATGGGCCTCAAAGAGATTCCCGTGCGCAGCCCGCTGGCCTGGAGCGTACCCGGCTGCGTCAGCGGCTGGGCCGCACTGCAAAAGCGAATGGGTCGTTTTGATCTGGCCGAACTTCTCGAAGCGCCCATTGCTTACGCCCGAAAGGGCTTTCCCGTCTCGCCGGTGATCGCTCGCTCCTGGTCGTTCGGTTCCTGGGGAAATACCAATCTCAAGAAGACCTACACACCCGACGGCAAACCCGTGCATTTCGGGGACATGTTCAAAAACGAAGACTTGGCATACGTTTTTGAGACCATCGCGCAGGGCGGGGCCGAGGCGTTTTACCGGGGTCCCATTGCCGAAAGAATCGTCCAGTTCTCGCAGGCCAATGGTGGGCGGTTTTCGATGCGCGACTTCCGGGACCACACCGCCAACTGGGTCGATCCGGTCACCACGAGCTATCGCGGCTACGACGTCTGGGAACTGCCCCCGAACGGCCAGGGAATCGCCACGCTGCAAATGCTGAATCTGTTAGAGCATTTTGACATTGGCTCGATGCAGCCCAACTCCGCCGAACACCTGCATTTGTTCATCGAAGCCAAGAAGCTCGCCTTCGAGGACCGCGCGGTCTACTACGCCGACATGGATTTCGCCGATGTTCCGCTCAAAAAGCTTATCTCGAAAGAATACGCCGCACAGCGCGTCAAGCTGATCGATCCCAACCGAGCGGCTCAGAGCGTCCAGCCCGGCCGGCTCAAAAATGCCTCAGATACGATCTATCTGACCACAGCGGACAAAGACGGCAATATGGTCTCGCTCATCCAGAGCATTTA
>CAYZAH010000526.1:0-3878 GCA_964475805.1 uncultured Pirellulales bacterium
CCGGGTGGTGGTGATCACCGGCGCCCCGGGCAACCTGGGGCGGGCCGCGGCGGCTGCGTTTCTGGAGGCGGGAGCCCGGCTCGCACTGCTCCACCACTCCGCCGAGAGGCTGCGGGAGGCGTTCCCCGACGTGCCGGCGCACCGGCACCTACTGGTGGGCGGCGCCGACCAGACCGAGGTCGTTGAGTTTGCTGAAGGTCAGGCAGCCCTTGGCCGGAGCGCCCATGCAGTGAGAGCTCGTGATGGCCTGTGCCCGCTCCCTGATCATGATGTCCCTGATGGCCAGATACAGGCGAGCCGAATTGATAATGTCCGATTTGGGAGGCTCGACGATGGCTTTGGCCCGGCTGATCCAGTATTGTTCGGCTTCGGCTTCGGCGCCTTTCGGATCAATCGCTTTGTAAGCCTCGACAACTTGTTCCTGGCTCATCATCACCACTTCCGGGCCGAGTCGTTGCCTAATCTGCTCGGCGGAGCACGCGGGAGCCGTTCCCTTCGCCCTTCCCACCACGATAATCCGCGATTGCCGCAGGCGCGCGGGCACACGCAACAACGCCGCTGCCCGTTCCAACTCGCCGTAGTCGCTGGAGGTCAGCAAGATCACCTTCTTGCCGGCTTTCTGCCATTGAGGAACGTACATCCAATCGTGCCCACTGAAAGGCTGTGAGAAGATGGCTGTGGGCAATCCCACATCGACCAATCTGAGCAGAGGCTGGCCGCTTCCGAAGCTGAGGTGAACAAGGATCGCGGCGTCGGCCTTTGCCAAACGCCCGGCAACCTCGCTCGCTGCCTGCACGGTATTAGGAATCAACTCCCCACCCACAAAGTCCACATCGCTCAGCCTGGCTTGCACGCCCGCAAGGTATTTTTTGAACTTGGCAACTTCTGCGGGGGCGTCAAAAGTCGGAGTCGGCCAGGCACCGCCCGTCCCAACATAAACGACGTGTATCTTGACCGGCGGCAGCTTAGGCCACCCGGCGCTTTCGGCAGCCATAAGCGGTTGGCCTGCGAGTCCACTGGCTAACAGCATTCCACCGGCCCCGGCGGCCGTACCAAGAAATGCCCGCCTTGAGATCTTCTCCTTCATCGATATCTCCTTATCCTTGATTCTCTTTCCATCGATTCTGGTAGAGATGCTTTTCCAAGAAATAGATCAAACCCGGCAGATCTATGACGTGTCCCTCGTTGTGCACGTCGAGGACGACGTTTTCAGGCCTGCCCAAATCCTTGTAAGCCAACCTGACTTCTTCCATCGCCTGTCGGGCCAGCGGGACGTAGAATTGGCTGGAGGGTTCGAGCAAGCCGTTCTGGCATTGAAGAGGCCGGGGCGCGATAAGAGAATAAATGTCAGCATAGTCCACCAGCTCTCGCAGCCCGTCGAATTTCCAGCACATGCAGTGATTCTGTTCCATGTGATCCATCGTGGTCAGAAAGCCGGCGCTGACGGTGGCCGCGATTCTCTCATCCATGGCGCCCAGCCACATGGCCATCTCGCCTCCCAGTGACAAACCCGCGCAGCCGATTCTTCGATCATCCACTTCCGGCATGGATTGAAGATAATCCACACACCGCATCAGGTCCCACAGGCGTTCGCCCATGAGCAGCCGGCCTTCTTCGTAGACCTCGTGCTGGCTTACAGTTGTTGAAATGGTCACGTATCCCGTCGACGCCAGTACTGTGCCGAAGCCTTTGTAGATGGCATCTCTCTTCGCCCGCTCACCTTCCCCAGAAATCGTATCGAGACCATAAGGGCTATAGAGATTACTCCCGTGGCCACCAATGCAAACAACTGCCGGGAAAGGCCCGCGCTTCAAGGTTGGCGTGGTCACGACAATTCGGATACGCCGGCCCGACGTGGAATTGATCTCCATTTCGCGGACGCGATACGTTGGCTTTTCGGCGGAGGATATTTCTTTCGCGTTAAAGGCAATAGAGCTTTTGACCTGGACCAGATCATTCAGCTTGAGCAATTCGAAAAGCTTCGCTCTTACATCCTTTTGCCACGCGGAGGCTTTGTCCGCCGACCCAGGCGTATACCTCGCAGAACGTTGATTCGCCGCACCAAGAACAACATTACAAAAGCACGCAAAGGCAATAACCGGAGCAATTCGCTGTAGAGTATTCATCGACGTCCATTCTCCTGGATTAACAACAGCCCTCGTAGCTTACCCGCGACAAACCAATCTAGCAAGCGCAAAGGAGCTATTATCCAGGGGCAGCGTGTATAGAACCATTTTGCGATTGAATTTCCCAGAGGACAGCAGTACAACCGCTATCCCGACGCCACGATTGTGGGCGTGGACTGCTCGCTGAACATGTTGCGCAAGGCTCGTGCTTGTTTTCAGGAACACGACGTGCGCAATGTCCATCTCCTCAACGCCGATGTCGCCGATTTGCCCATACGCGATGGTGGCGTGGATATCGTTCTGTCCATGAAAGGCACCCGGCGACGCTCCGATTGGTTCGTCCGGCAGTTCGGCGCCCGCAACGGCTACGTCACACCCCCATTCTTCACGCTGGATAACATAGCCCAGCAATTCGAGGACTTCATGATTGTCCGGCAAGACAGCGATGGATCCATTGCCTGGTTCGAAGCTACCAAACAGGAGGTATGAATTGCAGAAGATCCGCCATCAAAACTTGAAAGGATCAGACTCTGGCCTTGGGGTTGGTGACATGCGTAGGCAAGGCTTCAGGTCATCTCGCAATGGCATTCTTGTATACTAACCACAATAGTGTACGGCAGGCGGCTGAGACAAAGACAATCGACAGGTTCTGGTATAGACCGGATCAGACTAAATTCGCTGTATAAAGAAGCCGTAAGAACACCAAATTGCCGAGCGAAGTTGCTCGACCGAGGTGAAGATCATCCTTGACGCGGATGGGATGAATTTCGTACAATTGATATTACTGAAAGTCTTCTGGTTTGGCACGGGTGGGTGTTGTGTGTGAGGACGTGGAATTTCCCCCTGTGACAGGCCTGAGTATTAGAGAAGACCACCGGAGGCGTATACTTCGCAGAAAAGGCTTTTTATCAGATCAATGAAAGGAGCCGCTGTCGTCAGTTTGTAAAGGAAGAAGGTAGGTCGACATCGCAAGGGTTCTCCCTGGCAGATTTGGCCAGGATTCAGTGTGGCCGGTACTTAATTACTGGTCGTTTCAATTCAGATTTTTTTGATAGAGGAGTACTGTTATGTGTAGAAAGTTGATTTATTTGATTTTTTTCGTCCTACCGTTACTGAGCCTAATAAACAACGCCCAGGCGAGCGAGGCGACGGCTGACACCTTTGTCAGGGGCGCCGAAAATGGTGACACCAATTACGGAAGCAATGGAAACGTCACGATAAAGAACGCCAACGGCGACGGCTATGATCGCAAGGGCTACCTTCGCTTTGACGTTTCGGGTACGATCATGGACGCTTCGCTCGATTTGACTGTTACGACGAACAACGAGGGCGGCGGTGGAGTAACGCCGCAAACCTTTACCATTGAAGTCTATGGACTTGCGGAATCCCTGGATCACACCTGGACCGAGAATGACATCACCTGGAACAACGCGCCGGGAAATGATACATCAAGCTCCAACTTCACAGAGGATGCGACGCTGTTGGGCTCTTTCATTGTCGAGCCAATACCGGTCGGGAATGTTGTTACATTCAGCGATCCCAACCTGGTCGATTTCATCAACAGCGATACCGACAATGAGGTTACGCTCCTGCTTCGCAGGACACCGGGCACTTCCTCATCGCATAACATAGCATTCGCCTCAAAGGAAAACACAAGTTACAGTGCGCCGACGTTGAATACGATAGCGGCTACGCGAGCCTTTGGCCCGAATCCCGCCGATGGTGCTTTCCTTGAAGCAACGTGGGCCAGCC
>CAYZAH010000527.1:0-3872 GCA_964475805.1 uncultured Pirellulales bacterium
TCCTGAAATTGTGAATTTCAGAGAAGTTCTACGGCAATCAATATCTTCACTCAAAATGGCTGGTTTTGAACGCGCCCATTCTGGCTGGTTTTAAGCGCCCCTTGACATCAAAGAAATGC
This sequence comes from uncultured Pirellulales bacterium, assembly GCA_964475805.1. Taxonomy (GTDB): domain Bacteria; phylum Planctomycetota; class Phycisphaerae; order Sedimentisphaerales; family Anaerobacaceae; genus JAFGTG01. The sequence continues at coordinate 120 of CAYZAH010000527.1, forward strand.
TCCGCCAGAACGATCAGGTCTTGGACATCAACAACGCCATCACCCCAGGGCATCGGGCCGATGTCACATAGTGAATTATCCGTACCCCAGTTGTCCACCATGATGACCATGTCGGCAGAATCGACGATGCCGTCAGCGTTGAGGTCAATGATGAGGATGATGGGAGCCTGCCAAATATGGCCAATGAATTTCAGGATGAGATCAAGTTCCTGAAAATGATGGTCTTATCGGTACATTTCTTCACCAGGGCGTGAGACTCCGAATCTCATGAATAGTTGAGGCCAAGGCATTGTCCTGTTTCAGTATCACTGAGGAGGTGGCCCGGCAGAACCGCCGGCGATCTGAACATCTTTGCGCACCTCCACGGTCAGGGCGCGCCAGTCGCATAACCCGACGCGGTTGAGCAGGATAGGATTCGTATATTGAGCCAGGGCTGCAGCAATGTAGCGGTCCCAGGACTCGGCGGCCCAGTTCATCTCGCGGATAGCCGCCTCTTGGTGTGACGGGCGCTGGTTCTTGCGGTACAGAGCCAGTTCGGTGGCGCCGCGAATCTTGTGCGCGTAATACTTGCCCATATAAGCCATAGCGCGGATGTCACCGAGGGTCAAACGAAGTTCCTTGTCCGTTACCTTGGGAAGTTGGTCGAGAATCTGCAAGGCGCTGTCTGCGTGGTCGCATAGCTGCTGTGAGATCTGGACCGGTGTGGTGCCGGACAGCTCCCTGCCGGAGGCCACGGCATCCACGTAATCCGGGATCGATACGTAGTCTGTGCCCGGGTGCGTGCCTAAGCTGATGAAGCGGTTGATATCGTGGAAGCCGCTTGGCGTCTGGGCAGGCTTGGGCTTGCTGAAGCAGCCCTCGATGTACCACTTGAAGTCCAGGTCGCCCCAGTGAAAACCCGTCGTGATGGGATAGACCATCGAGGCCTCTTGCCAGGCCGTGAACAGGTCCTGGCCCGGGATCTGAGGGAAACGTGCGCCGAGGATCTGAACGAGCCGGTCGTTGCTCAAGCTTGGGTCATACCCAAGCCGGCCCCAGAGCATCCAGTGGTACCAGTGCTTGTCCATCTCGAGCTGGCGGGGTGAGTCCGGCTCAGTACTCAGAAACTCGCGGCCCCACACGTACCCGTCCGAACCGTAATAGTAGCCCATGGACGGCTTGTAGGGGATGTTCTGGATGAACTGCCGCACGAAATCGGGCGCACCCCAGCGGAAGTAAAAAGTGTCGTCATTACGCAGGGTCCAGATTGTCCTGAGACTGCCGATATCCTTGACAAACCCGTTGCAGAACGGCTGGCGCGTCGAACTCAGCGCGTGCGCCTGGGCATACTTAAAGCTGAACACGAAGTTGATGTCCGGATGGTCAATCAAAGGCTTGAAAGTCTTGGCGATATCCTGGGCGCCGGTCTGGTGCTGGCGGTGGATGAGGGTGATCTTCCGCCCGGGCCGGGCCGCCGCTGCATCCAGGACCCCTTGACCGTAAGTCGCGAAGGCCCATGCCTCCTTCTGGGCGGTACTCATGCGGGGCATGTTCTCACCCGTGGTCAGGCCGATCCCGGCCAGGTCAGGATAGGTCACAAACATCTGCTTGATGCTCTTGCGGAAGTAGTCCGTCGTCGTGGGGTTGTCGCACTTGTCCGTCAGGCCGTATTGGCCGTCGGTGCCGTGGACGAAGATGTTCCAGGTGACCACGTAGATATCGACGTTGCGGTCCTTGCCGTAGCGCATGACATCTCGCCAGAATGCGATCTTCTCGTCCATCGTCATCTTCAACGTCGCGGTTCTGCTCTGGACATCGGCCAAGGCCACCTTCTCATAGCCCGGCACCCGGACCATGGACGGGAACGGGTGAAGATTCCAGAGGGACAGGTAGTTGTAGCGGAACCGGGCCAGATCGTCTATATAAGCCTTCCAGAACGCCATGTCCCACATCACCAGGACGTTGTTCCTTTGCGCATCTCCATTGTGGTTGTGATACGTGGGTGTCCGCTCATCCAGCGGACAATTGAACTTGATGCCCCGCAAAGGCATGTAGGGATTCTGGTCCACGGCGCCAAGGGCGTTGAGGCCCGCGCAGCGAATGACCTCGGCCAGTTCCAGGCCGCCGTACATCGCTCCGGCAAAGTCCTTGCCGATGACCCAATGCGTGGTCTGACCTTCGGTCTCGGTTGTTCGGATACTGAAGCCCTCGGGCTTCAGGCCGGCAGACACAGCCGTGCCCAGCGTTCGTATGGCATCGAATGCGATCGTGTCAGTCAGAGTCGCCAACACAATTCGTGTTCGCACCGCAGGTGAGCCAATCTGGGCCAGCGGCATCCGGACGGCCAACTCGCCGCGCTCCGCCAGCGCCTTGTCCACATCGCTTGCCGCAAAGCTGATCTGCGGACGCGCCGTATCATAACACAAAGCGACAGTCTCGGCCTGTACGCAAGCTGTCACCGACGCCCAGATCATAATTGCGCCGCACAAGGGGCTCTCCACTGTACTATGTCTCATGGTTTTCTCCTACTTGCCTTTTTGCCTTCGCACAACCACTTCCTGCGCAACCCTGCCTTATGAGTCGCCTGCTCATTCACTTCAGAATGGCTAATCTGCTCCCTTCCTTTGATCCAGTGTCTGTGAGAGGATTCCGCAGTCCGGTGTTCCGTCGAGCACCGGCGTATGCGACCTGGCGCAGCCGGCTCGTGACATAGCTCAGCAAAGCTTGCCGGTGTCATATAGCTCAGGGTCCTACACGCCTAATATAGATCATAATCCATCCACCCGCGCTCCACAACGTATTTCTTCTCGTCGACAACCTAATCGCCCTCTGCGAAACCTGGAACAAATCCGAAAAAGCCAACGGGTGGCGAGCAGAACTGAAACAAATTGAAGATTTTGAAGAGTGACAAAACGCACTCAAAGTCACTTCTTTCAGGAGCTGAAAAACATCGCGCAGACATGGTGACGTCTTGATTCCATTTTGTCTCCACGCCAGCCTATTTTCTCAAAACGAGTCCCAAAATATATCAGTTTAAGGCCAAAGAAGGAATTTGGAAAAAATTATCGGGCTCGGATAGTTTTCAATGGCCGTGTCCAAAAAAGGAAGAACTGGCGACTCTCTCAAGCTACCAACTCTTTGAATACTTTTAACAGTCATCCCATGTCTCTGGCTACGGAGCCGATCGACGTAGCCGGATGTCATCAACATACATCGTGCCTGACCCGCCGGCCGACGACATGCCGGATTTGCTACCCAGGCCAATTGCAATTTTATCTATGTTGGTCAGATTGACTCCTTGATCGGCAAAAGGCTGCAACGGAATAGTCCATTGCGTCCAGACCCGGATCGTAGCCACACTCGGATCGTTATTCGTTGCCACCGCCGGAGAGCCGGAGCTGTTGGAAATCGATGCGTACAACGGCTCAGCCGCGTTCGACGTGCTGCCTCGAAACCAGAGTGACAATTCCATAACGCCCGCCGCCGTCCAGTCCCGCCGCGCCGTCAGCGTCATTGACGCCTCCGAATTCGTTACACCGGCTTCGTTGACGTAGAGTAACGGCATAGATTGGGCGCCACTATGGACGATTTGTTGCTCGGCATACGGGGGCATGAGATAGCCGACCTGCGCACCGTTATCGGGAATGCCGAAGCCGTCGATCCACGTTTGCCAGATCGCTTGACCGGCCGCGTCGTCATCGGTGTAGCTCTCGAAGTCCTCCACGACGAGGAAATTAGAGGTCGTAAAGCTCCAGACCAAGCCCTGGACGGTAT